>DATFKV010000162.1:0-10004 GCA_035268465.1 Cryomorphaceae bacterium
GACAACACCAATGACGTGTACTTTGTCCGCGGAGGACCATTCATACAACTCGACTTCAAAGTCTATGACAACTGGGGCCGAGAGATATTCCAAACTACCGATCAGGAGATAGGTTGGGATGGCACCGAAAACGGTAGTGAAGTACCGGTAGGAGTCTATGTGTACACGATTAAAGCCACCAATCTCGATGGCGAAACTTTCGATTCTTCGGGACGAATCAATTTATTCCGATAAGTCATGAGAAAAAATATATTCCCCATGAAAAAGCAACTCGTTTTAACTCTTGCAGCTATAGCTCTTCTGTTTGCGCAGAAGAATCAAGCGCAAGACGCGCAGATCTCGCAGTACCAAGCGGCCCCTATTCTCTTCAATCCGGCAAATACAGGAATGCTGAAATTTACCGATATGAGAGTGGCCGCTATCTACCGAAGCCAATGGAGTTCTTTGGCAACAAGCATCAACACATTCGGTGTTTCCTTTGATATGGGTGCAGGAGATCGATTTGGATTTGGTGGTGCATTTGTGAATACAGATGCTGCCAATGTCATAAACTCATCGGGTTTTATGGCATCAGGAGCCTATCAGATCACCAACCCCAATCAGACCAAGTATATTCTTTCAACGGGAATTCAGCTTGGGATTCTCTATAAGAGAGTGAACACAAATGGGTTGATTTTCGATGCGCAATATGATGGGTTTATCTTTGATGGAGATCTCCCAACCCGGGAAAATTTCGACAGGACATCCAGATTTATGATTGATGCCAATATCGGATTTGCCTACAAGTCTACCGATAGAACAAAGAAAGTCAATCCCTTTGCTGACCTCGCGGTATTTCATCTCACCATGCCAAATGAATCTTTTATTGGCGAGCAGGAATCCAGATTGCCCATGCGATGGATGGGTAATGCAGGTGCCAGAATTGAGGTGAGCCGAAGCTTTTTAATGGATGCCTCCGTCTTGTATATGAGGCAGCGAGAAGCCAATCAATTTTTGGTCACCGCATTGGGTCATTATGAGATCGAAGGAACTGCTTACCAAGCCATAGGTGGATTGGGCTACCGTACGTCGGATGCATTGATTATTCATGCAGGAATCAGACACAATTCAAATATCTTCAGAATTTCTTATGACGTCAATACCTCAGAGTTGAGCGATTACTCCCAAAATAGAGGTGCACTTGAGTTTTCGGTCATCTACAGACCGGGCAGAAGAACGTCCAGAGCGATTTATTAGACCACTCAATCAATATTTTTAGACTAATCTAAAAATGGCGACATTTGTGCCTTCATGAGAAGGCACATTTTTTTTGTACTGGTCACCATTTTTGCTCTCGGCTGCAGCCAAAAAGATGAGAGGGATAAGCGATTTTTGGTGGTGGCAACTACTTCGATGATAGGCGATGCCATGGAAGCAATGCTAGACACGAATGTCTCGGTAGTTTCGCTCATGGGTCCCGGCACGGATCCACACCTTTTCAAACCCACAAAAGAAAGCCTCGACTATCTGGCCGATGCGGATCTGATTGTCTCAAACGGACTTCACCTCGAAGGCAGAATGCAGGATATTCTGGAGAAGATGTCGAACGGAAAGCCGGTTCTCTTTCTTGGAGAAGGTCTCTCTGAATCTCAGCTTATTTTGCCCGACGGCACTGCCGATTACCCCGATCCGCACATCTGGTTTGACGTGCAACTTTGGCAAGAAGCTTTGGAAGCATCTACCGATGAGCTGAATGAATTAGGGGTTTTAGATCCAGCAGGGAGTGAGGATTATCTATTGGAATTAAAAGAACTTCATCGCTGGACTCAATCTGAAATTGACCAAATTCCGACAGAGAACAAGGTCTTGCTCACCGCTCACGATGCCTTTTCTTATTTCGGTCGTGCCTACGGGATTCGCGTCATTGGCTTGCAAGGGATTTCGACGGCAGCCGAATACGGATTGAAAGATGTCGAACAGATGGTCGAGCTCATTACTACTCAGAAGATCGGTGCAGTCTTCGTCGAGTCGAGCATTTCTTCTAGATCAATGGAAGCAGTTATTTCGGGCGTTCGCCAAAGTGGCGGAGAAGTGAAACTCGGCGGCACACTCTATTCGGACGCCCCCGGGCCCGAAGGAAGCGGAGCCGAAACCTACCGAAAAATGGTGCGCCACAATGTCCAAACCATTACAACTGCATTGAAATGATAGCCTTCGAAGCACATAACCTTACGGTAAGCTACGACAAGCAGCCCGTTCTTTGGGACATCGATTTTGAGATTCCCGAGGGAAAGCTCGTGGGAATCATCGGTCCGAACGGGTCGGGGAAAACCACTTTGCTGAAAGCGGCCATGGGAATTTTGGAAGCGGATAGCGGTTATGTCAAAGTTTTTGAAAAGAATCCCGATAAGGTTCGCGAGCGGCTGGGCTACGTACCTCAAAGGCAATCGGTAGATTGGGATTTTCCCGCCACCGTGATGGACATCACGATGATGGGCCGTTACCGCAAGGGCCGTCTCTTCGGGCGCTTGTCGAAAACGGACAAGGAGATTGCGGTAGATTCGCTCAAGCGCGTAGGAATGTACGACTACCGAAACCGACAGATTTCAGAGCTTTCGGGAGGGCAGCAACAACGCGTATTTATCGCGCGCTCATTGGCGCAGCAAGCCGATGTATACTTGATGGATGAGCCTTTTGTAGGAATTGATGCCGCCAGTGAAGAATCTATCCTCAACATTCTCCAAGAAATGCGATCCTCAGGCAAAACCGTCATCATGGTTCACCACGACTTGCATACGGCATTGGAATTCTTTGATTGGGTGATTCTTTTAAATACCAGATTGGTGGCAGCAGGCCCTAAAGAGGAGGTACTCACCGAAGAAAATTTGAGAACCGCTTACGGCGGAAAATTGAATGTATTGAGCCGTATTGCCGACTTGATCAAGTCGAAAGAGTATCCGATCAGAGAGAAGGACATGAAAGAGTAAACCGATGGGAGGAAACTTTGCATGGGTAATGATCGGTTGTGCCTTGATCGGCGCGGGAGCTTCTGCCGTAGGTGTCTTTTCCTTTTTGCGAAAGCAAGCCTTAGTGGGCGATGCGGTTGCTCACGCACTCTTGCCGGGGGTGGTGTTGGCCTTCATGTTCACCGGTGAGAAAGACATTTGGTTTCTTTTTCCGGGAGCCTTTGTGGCGGGATGGTTGGGCTTGTTGAGTATTGATCTTATTTCGAAAAACTCCAAAATCAAGCCCGATACGGCCATTGCAATCGTGCTGACGGTTTTCTTCGCCATCGGCATCGTTTTGCTCACCCATGTTCAGCAGTCAAATTACGGGAATCAATCAGGGCTGGAAGCTTTTTTATTCGGCAAGGCCGCCGCGATGCTCCCCGCCGACATTACCCTGTTTGTCACCGTCGATATCGCCTTGATTCTGCTTATCGTCTTGACTTACCGCTACCTCAAATTGTACTCTTTCGATCCCGATTTTGCCAAAGCCATCGGTTTGCCGGTTAAGCTCATCCAATTCATCTTGTCTTCGCTTACCGTTTTGGCCGTAGCATCGGGAATACAAGCGGTCGGGGTGGTGCTTATGGCAGCGCTGATCATTACCCCGGCGGCGGCTGCCCGTTTTTTTACCGGAAGGTTGAGCCACATGATCATTTTGGCAATGGTCATAGGAATCATCAGCTCCTTGATTGGCGTTTACATCTCTTCTCTGGCCGTGTCTATGCCTACGGGCCCTTGGATTGTAATGGTCTTGAGCATCATTGCGATTATGGCGTTTGTTTTTGCTCCCCGCAAAGGAATGCTGCAGCGATCGAGGAAACGCAAAACCCATCAAGTGAAAATTCGCAGGGAGAACTTGCTCAAGCTTTTTTATTCGCTGGAAGAAAAAAAACAGAAGCAATTTTATACCCGACCGCAACTTTTGCGATCCCGAAGATTTCGGGGCAGAGAGTTGGAGTTGCTTTTGAATCGATTGCTGAAAAAGGGGCTTTTGCAGAAGCAAGAGAATCGATACGGACTGACCGAAAAAGGCCGAAGCGAAGCTACTCGCGTGGTACGGCTGCACCGACTTTGGGAGCTTTATCTCAACGAGCGAATGAATATCGCTCCCGATCACGTTCACCACGATGCCGAAGCGATCGAGCACATCATCACCCCGGAACTGGAACGCGAATTATTGAAAGATTTGGGTTACCCCGAATTGGATCCACACCACTCGGAAATACCCGGGATTAAAGGCATGCAGCGATGAACGATTTCTGGATCATACTCGAAGGAAGTTTGGTGGCGGTGAGCTGCGGGCTGCTCGGCGTTTACCTCATCTTGCGAAAGATGGCCATGGTAGGCGACGCGATATCTCACGCCGTTTTGCCGGGAATAGTGATTGCCTACCTGGTAGCGCAGTCAAGGAGCTCGTTTTTCACTTTGCTGGGAGCGGCCCTCTTTGGATTGCTCACCACCTTTATGATTGAGGTTTTCTCAAAAAAGGCGCGAATTCAATCCGATGCCTCCATCGGAATTACCTTTACGTGGCTCTTTGCCATTGGAGTGATTTTGGTTTCTGCCTTTTCGGGAAATGTAGATCTCGATCAGGAATGTGTTCTTTATGGCGATATTGCCTACGTGCCTTTTGACACCTTGTACATCGGCTCAACGGATTTGGGGCCGGCACCCGTTTGGCTTCAAGCCATCAATTTAATTGCAGTGCTCATTTTGCTTCGCGTCGGGCACCGTGGATTTCTCATCACGAGTTTCGACCCCGCGTTTTCCTCGGGGCTTGGCATAAAAACCGATACGTGGCATTATGTTTTAATGGGAGCCGTATCGTTTACCGTGGTGCTCAGTTTCAATGCGGTGGGAGCCATTTTGGTGGTGGCATTTCTAGTGGTACCTCCTGCAACGGCTTACTTGATCAGCAAGCAAGTGGAAACCATGATGGCGTATACCGTTCTCTTTGGAATTCTTTCGGCGATCGGCGGGTTTTACCTGGCAACTTGGTGGAACTCCTCTATTTCAGGAGCGATGGCCGTGGCGGCAGGGATACTTTTTGTGCTCGTCTTTGCAGCGAAAAAGGTTTTTATGCGGCAGCAAAAGAAAACAACAGCCAATGCTTTTGATGGTAAATTGGAGTTTCGAGATGGGGTGTTGGTCGATTAACCAAGATATTTTAAGTCACACCTCCGGCGTTTGCTTATCGCTGTAGCTAATAGGCATCGGGTTGCACCCGATGTTCTGGTGAGCCGTCCCTTCGGGACTTGGTTGAACATAAAGTTTAGGGATCTTGCTCCCTTTTTTTGGTAGCTAGATCCAAGTACGAAGAGTGATTGTGGTTTAGAGAATATCCCCGGAGGGGAGATTCATCAGAGCACAGGCTGCATGCCTGTGCGGATTGAAACGAGCAAACCGGAATCCCGGAGGGATGACTCTACGACTAAGTCCCCCGCTGGGAGTATTTATTTTATTTTTGTCGGGCTCTGTTTCGTTCCAAAAACGGATAGAATTTGAATTGAGCCACTCCTTATTCTATAGTAAATGGTATTGTTTTTATCAACTACCGCTTTACGAGTGTTCTTTTTTCTGCCGGATAGGGGAAATATTTCAGGATGGCGAGATATTATTTCTACCGTATTATCTACGGCATTGGCGAATTGTATAATTTCATTTTCTGACCAATTGGCTTCCAAGTAATCCACCGTATTTGATAATTCGGCTAAGGCATGATCAGTCCAGCGAATCTTAAAGCCATTTGCCATAGATTTTTCGGGCTTGTTTGTGGTTCTTTAGATTTCCTGCGTCAGCATCTTCAATCCCTTTTTCAATGGATTCTTTTTCCAAAGCAGAGATATTATCCCACCAATCTTCCTTTTGATTGTCCCGAATGGCCATGATTTTTTCGATAATACTTGGATTATCAATCGTGGAAAGCCATTGAATCAGTTCAAGTTTTTTTGCTTGTAGCTTTATATCCATACCTCTAAGATAAGGGATTACGCAATTCTTTTCGCTTTCTGTAAGTTTTCCTTGGCCATACCCCGAATAACTCATTCATTTCCAAGTCAAAGATATTAGCGGTATGGATAGTACAAGTTGTAGAAAAATCCTAGAAAACAGTACCAATATCAATACTTCTCCGTCCCTGATTGAACTAGTGAACTATCTACACAGCGCCTCTACACCGCTTTGGTCAGTTTAAGGAGACCCATGTCAAGTCGCTGTACTAAATACTCAGAATCAGAATTTTTTGAATCACACCTCCAGTGTTCATCTGCCGTGCGGTTCTATGCACCTCGGGTTGCACCCAATGCTGGATTGAGTCGTCCCGACGGGACTCTGTGGGTGATTAAAACATTAGGTGAATAGTTGCCTCTCTCGGTGGCTCTTACCTCTTGATAGTTTGGGAATTATGCGTAATCGGAGTCCAAGTAAAATCCCCGGAGGGGAGATTCATCAGAGCACTAACCAAGATTTTTTGAGTCACACCTCCGGCGTTTGCTTATCGCTGTAGCTAATAGGCATCGGGTTGCACCCGATGTTCTGGTGAGCCGTCCCTTCGGGACTTTGTTGAACATACAGTTTAGGGATCTTGCTCCCTTTTTTTGGTAACTAGATCCAAGTACGAAGAGTGATTGTGGTTTAGAGAATATCCCCGGAGGGGAGATTCATCAGAGCACAGGCTGCATGCCTGTGCGGATTGAAACGAGCAAACCGGAATCCCGGAGGGATGACTCAATCTATAGTGCGCCTCTACACCGCTCCGGTCAGTTCAAGGTGACCCAAGTCAAGTCGCCGTACGAAATACTCAGTACCAGCTACTAATTTCTAAAACTCACAATTCTTCGGAGACCTAGGAAAAGGAATCACATCCCGAATATTGGTCATTCCCGTTACAAACATGACCAGCCTTTCAAAACCCAAGCCGAAGCCAGCATGCTTGCAGGTACCGTACTTGCGCGTATCGAGGTACCACCAAAGCTCCTCTTCTTCGATGCCCATTTCTTCCGAGCGGCGTTTGAGAACCTCTAGTCTTTCCTCACGTTGAGATCCTCCCGTAATTTCGCCAACTCCGGGGAATAGAACGTCCATTGCTGCAACGGTTTTTTCGTCGTCGTTCAGGCGCATGTAAAAGGCTTTGAACGAAGCGGGATAGTCAGTGAGAATAACCGGTTTTTCGAAATGCTTCTCCACCAAGTAGCGCTCGTGCTCGCTTTGGAGGTCTTTTCCCCATTCCACAGGGAACTTGAATTTTTTCTTTTTAAACGGCTTCGAATTGCGGAGAATGTCGATGGCTTCGGTATAGGTCAGCCGCACAAAATCATTTTTGCTCACGAAAGTCAATCGTTCCATCAAACCCATCGGGTGGCGTTCGTTTTGGGGTTTGGCTTTATCTTCTTGGGCCTCTCTTTGTGCGAGAAATTCCAGATCGTCTTTGCAGTTTTTCAAAGCGTAGCTCACCAAGTATTTCAGGAAGTCCTCGACGAGATTCATGTTGTCCGTCAAATCGGCAAAAGCCACTTCCGGCTCAATCATCCAAAACTCAGAGAGGTGCCTCGAGGTGTTGGAGTTCTCCGCTCGGAAGGTCGGCCCGAAGGTGTAAACTTTACTAAGTGCGAGAGCAGCCAATTCGGCTTCGAGTTGCCCCGATACCGTTAGGTTGGTTTCCTTGCCAAAGAAGTCTTGGCTGTAATCGACATGTCCTCCTTCTGCCAAAGGCGGATTTTTAGCATCCATCGTGCTTACGCGAAACATCTCTCCGGCACCTTCAGCATCAGACCCCGTAATGATGGGCGTGTGAATGTAAAAGAAGTTCCGATCGTTGAAGTAATTGTGAACGGCAAAGCTTAGTGCATGGCGCAAGCGGAATATCGCTCCGAAAGTGTTCGTACGAAAACGCAGGTGCGCATTTTCTCTGAGGAAATCCATGCTGTGTTTTTTCGGCTGCAACGGATATTTCTCCGGATCTGCATCACCGTGGATTTCAATTGACGCTACTTGCACTTCCACCGTTTGGCCTTTTCCTTGGCTTTCCACCAATTTTCCGGTCATGGTAAGGGCAGTTCCCGTGTTGATTCGATTCAATGTCGCTTCATCCATTTCCTCAAAGTCTACGACTCCTTGGATGGTTTGAATGACCGATCCATCGCTCAAGGCAATGAATCGATTGCTTCGAAATGTGCGTACCCAACCGGAAATGCTTACCGTTTCGCCGATTGCGGGTTGATTCAAAATCTCTTTAATGCTTGCCATTGCTCAGTTTTGAGGGTACAAAACAACGAACTTTTTGGTGATAATCAGATTAGTTCTTTTCACCTATAAACTAATATTCAGCTAATCCGCTAAATGCAGGGGTCTCACAAATGCCTTTTGATGGGCGAAATGTGTGAAAAATTGTTGGTTTTTTTTGTTTGATGGTTTTTCAGCATGAATTGAATGAGTGCGAAGAGCGCTGAGTTCACAGAGAAAATGGGACAAGTAAAGCCCATTAACGTGAGTTCGCAGAGGAACGCAAGCGTTCAATGAGCGAAGAGCGTGAAATTCATTACTCTCACTGATCGCGACGGCGATCCTCCGTGACCTCATATTTTAAGCTTTTTACGTCAGTTTTCTCAGCGAACTCGGCGCTTTTTTCGCACTAAAAATTGATGCAGAGACAGCCGCAAATGAGACGGCCACTTAACATAAGCCGCAAAGCATCTTCGGAAATCAGGCATCTTTTTAAAGTTAACGGATCGAATTAACTAGTTGTTAATTAAGCTAAAAGAGCTGTTTCTATGCATGGAATAACTATTTATAGCCCCGCAGGAAACAAAAAAAGGTTAAAACGTTTCCTAAGTGTAAAATGTGTTTTACATTTGCCCCCTGAAATTTATGAGCAACTCATCAGAAAAAGAGAAAAAGATTGTCGCTGACGCCATTAAAGTATTTATGACTTATGGCATCAAGAGTGTTACAATGGACGACATTGCCAAGCATATGCGCATGTCGAAGAAAACCTTATACCAGTACGTTTCTGATAAAAACGACTTGGTAACGAAATGCACGAATCACGATTGCCAAATCACCGAGGTCAAAGTGAAAGAAATCCTGAGCAAGGGTTTGAATGCCATTGAAGAGAATTTTGAAATTTCAAAGCACATCGTGGAGGATTTGAAGGATATCCATCCGTCCATATTTTATGATTTGGAGAAGTACTATCCTGAAGCGTGGAACAAGATGCATCAATTGCGTCACGAATTCGTGGGAGTGGTGATGAAAGAAAACATGGAGCGCGGAATAGAGCAAGGGCTTTACCGAAAGGACCTCAACGTAAAGTTGATGACACAGCTTTGGGTGGCGCGGCTTAACATCATTTTTGACCCCAGTATTTTTTCGTTGGACGAGTACTCCCTTGCAGATGTGTATCGACAAATGTTTATGCATCACGTGCGCGGAATAGCGAGCAACGAAGGATTAAAATACATTGAAAAAAACCAACATAAACTAAACTAAGACTATGACCCGACACATTTTAGCTTTTCTGGGTGTTGTGCTTTCTCTGAACCTGATGGCCCAACCCTTGGCAGTTTCGTTGGAGGAGGCTATTCAGATTGCGGTGGATAGCAGCTACGCGACCAGAGATGCCGAATTTAACCTTGAGAAGAAGCAAAAAGAAGTTCAGGAAGTTATTGCCATCGGATTGCCGCAGGTGAACGCGCAGGCAGAGTTTCAGAACTTTCTGGACATTCCCGTTTCGCTGGTACCTGCAGAATTTTTCGGAGGAGAGGCCGGGGATTTTGCCGAAGTTCAATTTGGTGTAAATTATAACCTTACAGGAAGCGTTACCGCTACTCAGCTCATTGCCGATGGAACTTACTTCATTGGCTTACAAGCCGCAAAAACGGTAGTTGAGCTTTCGCGTGTTCAAAAGAGCAAAGCCAAGCAAGAAATAAAGGTGGCAACGGCCGATGCGTATTACACCACTCTTTTGGCTCAGGCCAATTTTGATATTCTCACGGAAAACGTGGCAAACCTCGAAAAAAC
>DATFKV010000163.1:0-3654 GCA_035268465.1 Cryomorphaceae bacterium
CGACTTAGCCAACTTATACTCGTGCTCTTTCATTGCCACCTCAGACCTCGGCAAAAAAAACGCTGATGGAAGCTTTGAAATTCTTGGCCGCTTTGATTACAGCGACCTGCGAGGCTGTAATCTAATGGTGGCAATGCACTAAACCGCCTTGGCGATAAAGTAAGTTTTCTTTCCCCGCTGAAGCAAAATGTAGCGGTCTTGGATCAAATCCTCCGTGGATACGGTGTATTCGTCGCTGACTTTTTCCTTGTTTACGCTAATGGAATTCTCTTTTAGCGCTCTCCTGGCCTCACCTTTCGATTTCAAAAATCCCGTAGACTCCGATAAAAAGTCGACGATGGTGGTGCCTTCAGAAATAAGGCTTCGACTCACCTCTGCCTGTTCTACTCCCGAAAAAACATCCAAAAAATCTCTTTCCGAAAGGGCTTGAAGATTTTTGGCTGTGCTTTTTCCGAAAAGGATATTGCTCGCTTCTATGGCTCCATCAAGTGCAGCCTTTCCGTGAATTCGCTCAGTCAATTCAGCTGCCAGATCTTTTTGCAAAATTCGATTGTGCGGCTCTTCACGATGCGAAGAGATGAGGCTTTCAATTTCTTCTCTCGATTTAAGTGAAAAGACTTTTATAAAGTTCTCCACGTCTTCATCGGTGGCATTGAACCAAAATTGGTAAAATTGGTATGCGCTGGTCTTTTCAGCATCGAGCCACACATTACCTCCTTCCGATTTTCCGAATTTGGATCCATCTGCCTTCTTCACCAATGGAGCAGTTAGTGCAAATGCATCTCCGCCACCCATTCTGCGAGTCAATTCAGTACCGGTAGTTATGTTTCCCCATTGGTCGCTACCTCCCATTTGCAGCTTCACCCCCATCTCTTTATTGAGGTGGTAGAAATCGTAGCCTTGAATCAGTTGGTAGGTGAACTCCGTGAACGACATTCCGCTTTCGAGCCTCGTTTTCACAGAATCTTTCGCCAGCATGTAGTTGATGGAAATGTGTTTTCCCGCATCGCGGATGAAGTCGAGGAAAGTAATGTCCTTAAACCAGTCGTAATTGTTCACAGTGATGGCATCGGTAGGTCCGTCTCCGAAATCCAAAAAGCTTTCCAATTGTTTTTTGACCGCCTCGAGATTCCGCTCGATGTCCTCAACGCTCAGTAGCTGCCTTTCTTGGGTTTTCCCGGAAGGGTCACCTACACGCCCCGTGGCGCCGCCTACCAATACCACGGGCTTATGACCCGACCTTTGAAGATGGGTCAATAGCATGATGGGCACCAAATTTCCGATATGGAGCGAATCGGCCGTGGGGTCGAAACCCACGTAGCCTTTGGTGATTTCCTTATCCAGTTGTTCGTCGGTTCCGGGTGTCACATCGTGGATGAGTCCTCTCCACTTCAGCTCTTCAATTAATGCAGACATGGGTGTAAAATTTGGCGCAAATATAAGATTGTTGACGGTGTACTACCTTAAAAGCTAAAGCCCATTCTCAAATCGAGGAAATCCGCTACGTGTCCGTGCGCCTTGAGGCTATCGCCAACCAGCAATGACGGATTAAGCCGGTAATTGAGGCCGTATCGTTGGTAGAGATCTTCCGGTCGGGAAGATGGTTTTAAGAAATAAACTCCGAACTGTTGACTGAAAAGAAACTTGCCCAAAATGAATTCGTGACCGATAGCAGCACCGGTATGATGACCTGTTTCACGACGTTTGCCTTCGGACAGCTTGGCCTGATTGGTATCATACATCCACTCTGCGCCGATGGAAATATTGCTCAAACGCCCGATCCGCCTTGCATGTTTGATCTCAATTCCTCCACTCACGAGATAAATGCCGTCGGTCGGTTCCTGATAGGTAGCGAAAGCGCTCAGGTCGTTTCTGATTCTCTCAGATGCATTGAGGCGCCAGTCGGTTTTCTTCCTTTCGGGAAATGATATTGGCCGCAGGTAACGACTAATGGCAAGACCGGCCGTTGGCCAATTGATTCCTTTATTGGGTTGACGCATGCCTCCGTTGGAAATGTGCTTGTACATCATTCGGGCTTCAATTTGCCAAAGCTCACCTAGCTTGTAATGGAAACCCAGCCCCAACTCAAGCGGAAAAGCCACAGAAGTGCTGTAGCTCTGATTATCGGGATTGGAAACCGGATGGTGTGGATTTGTCTTATACGACAAGCCTATGCCTCCTCTCACCGAAAAACTAAAGTCCTTATCAGCTCTGAATACGGGTTGGAGATAAAATACCCCCGAAAGGCCGTAGCCAAGTACATCGGGGTTATCAAAATCCCAAAAAGTGAGCGAAACTCCCGTCCTGGGATAACAGTTGCACGCATTCCAAATTTTCTCGGAAGTGTTGTGTTTGCCGAAATCCAATTGAAAGCCTTGCGGATACGAGTCTTCTATGGCACGCACCGCTCTGCTGTGCACGATGACAAACCCTTTGTGATAAGCGCCACTGAGGTATGGAACTGAGCCTTGACCGTGTGAAAACATCAAAGAAACCAAGGCCAAGAAAAAGAGGAGTAACCGCATGCTACAGCTTTGATGGCTAAGATAAAACTCCTCCGACAAATACGAGCAAGAAACAGAATTCAGACCGACACTAAAGAATCAATCTCTTACAAGTACCATGAGGATCAAAATAATTGCGTGAAACCAACTTGAAACCAAAAACATAGAGTATTTTTGTGCCGAATTTATAAATTTTCGAAAAAAAATTTCGACAACCCAGTGAGTTGGCAAGGGAAAGAGGTATCCGAAGATGTATTTAACTGATTTAACGATAAGTTAACATAGTGTTATAACGACACTCTGAGAAATTTTCCATTACATTTGCAACGCAACAAGTTATATCAATATATAAGTCATGATTAAAAAGCAGTTTCTAAAATCGAAACCTGTTTGTAAGGTTACCTTCAGCATGCCTGCAGAAGCAGCTCCTGATGCACAAGAAGTGAAATTGGTCGGTGAATTTAGCGAATGGACTAAGTCTCCGATTGACATGAAAAAGCTTAAAGATGGCTCTTTCAAGACGACTGTTAATTTAGAAACCGGAAAAGAATACGAATTCCGTTACGTTATTGATGGTGATCGTTGGGAAAATGACTGGGAAGCTGATGCTTACCGTCCAAATGCGGTCACTCTCGAAGAAAACTCAGTAGTGAGTTTATAAGCTCACAGAGTTAAAGAACTAAAGGAGGATGTTTATCCTCCTTTTTTTATGCCGTCACGTTTTTGAATTTTCCGATTTCAATATTGATTTGCTGAGCAAATTTGAAGAGCTCATCGCGCACTTCGGGACTTATACCGGCAGAGAATTTTTGCAAGTAATGGAAGACCACATCCTGAATATGATTCAACTCGGGATAGATTCCAACAGTGCCTAAAATCTCTAACGATTCCCGCATATTTGCGACCAATAGCCCGAACTGCTCTGAACTGCTGAGGCTCGGATCTCCGTGTTTGGCCAGCATCCGATCGAGTTTGTTGGCACAAATGAAGTCCAACTCGGTGTGATCGATACTGAAGTTCCACTTTTTAATCTCTCCCACTACTCGCTTCAAATCTCTTATGGAGATACGCAGCTCGCCATTGGCGAATAATTCGCGCAACTCGTTGTTCAGCACCATCTCCAAATTACGCACGAGCATTCGTGGTGGAT
>DATFKV010000164.1:0-6749 GCA_035268465.1 Cryomorphaceae bacterium
CAGGCTTCGATTGTCGGGTTCTCGCTTACGACAAATACAAGAAAGAATACGCTCCGCCTTATGTGGGAGAGGTGGCTCTCGAACTACTGAAGTCAGAGAGCGATGTCATCTCCATACACCTTCCACTCAGTGAGGAAACCGATCGATACGTAGACGGCAAATTCATTGACTCTTGTCAAAAACCGTTCTTTTTGATCAACACCGCCCGCGGTCGCCATGTGGTTATTTCAGATTTACTTCAAGGGATCAAAAACGGTAAGATTCAAGGCGCCTGTCTCGACGTTTTGGAGTTCGAGAAAAAGTCCTTTCACCTCAATTCCGAAGACATGCCCGAAGATTTTAAGCATTTAGGGCAAAGCGAAAAAGTAATACTTAGCCCGCACGTTGCCGGATGGACTAGAGAGAGCTATGTAAAGCTGTCGAAGTTTTTGGTGGAGAAGATATTGATGAGCCACCCTACTTAAGAATCCACTTTTTGCCTAAATGAATTGGATTGCCAATTCCTTTGTAATAACTTTGTAATTACATTGTGCCGTTATGAAAGTATCCATAATCAAAATCGGAAATTCTAAAGGTCTCAGATTATCAAAAGAAATTTTAAAACGCTACAGCATCAAAGACGAAGTTGAACTAGTTTTTGAAGAAGGTCATATTCTTTTAAAACCGCTGGAACAGCCACGGGCAGGATGGGAAAACGCTTTTCAAAGAATTAGAGAGGATGAGAATGACCCTCTCCTCATAGATGATGTATTCGACGATGAAGACTTTGAAGAATGGAAGTAGAACAGTACGAAATTATCTTGGTCAATCTTGATCCCACTCAAGGAAGCGAAATAAAAAAAACCCGGCCTTGCCTGGTATTGTCTCCCAATGAGATGAATAAATTTTTGCGAACAATCGTCATAGCGCCGATGACTTCTTCAATAAAACCTTATCCCACACGAGTGATCGTCCATCATAATAGGAAGAAAGGTTCAGTAGCTATTGATCAAATCAGAACAATTGATAAAAAAAGAGTTCTCAAAAAACTCGGTCAAATAACCAAAAAAGAAATTATCGCGTGCAAATCTGTTTTGCGGGAAACCTTTGTAGACTAAGCCAATAATATTTGACTTCATTACCTTAGTTAAACTATGGTCTTTCGAATTCTCATTCTATTTTGTTTCATATTCACTCTGCAATTGGCAAAGGCTCAGAATCGCTTTCGTTCCGACTCGGGAATGGTGCATTTCGTATCGGAGGCTCCGTTGGAACTGATCGAAGCGCAGACTACTGACTTCAAGATAATTGTCGACACCGTGGATGCCGCATTTGCCGCCACCATAGCGGTGGGAAGTTTCCAAGGTTTTAACAGTCCGCTCCAGCAAGAGCATTTTCACGAAAACTACATGGAAAGTGAGACTCACCCCAAGGCTACCTTCGTCGGTAAGATTCTAAGCCCTTTCGCATCCGGCACTCAGCCATTCACCCTCCAAGTAAAAGGTAAACTCAAAATCCATGGGGTAGAACAAAACCGTATCATTGAAGTCAAATGCCGCTGGACAGAGAACGGAAATCTATTGGCAGAGGCCCGATTTATCGTTCCTTTGGAAGATCACGACATCGAAATTCCGCGAATCGTCTACCGAAAAATTGCCGAAGAAATTCAGGTCAGCGTTTCCGCTGAATTAAGCCCCTTCGATTGAAATTCCTGCTGATCATACCATTTTTTCTTTCCTCGCTTATCGGGATAGCGCAAGGCTTGACCGTATCAATCCCGATGGAATACACCCAAGGAGAAGAGGCTCGCTTTCTCGAAATAGACAGCGCCGGATTTTTGGAGATCGCCACAACTCGCGGACTTTATACCCATTATGGAACGTCTACGGATTTCAAATCATCCCAAGCGGTACCAAGGGCTTGGCTGAAAACAGGTTGGCTCGCCACCCAAGACGGAAAGCTTTTCAAATCTCCCGAAAGAGGCATTCAAATTACCGACTCTACCGCTATATCTTGCCTTCTCCACTACGATGGCAAAATCTTCATTGGCACCGAAGGGGAAGGACTTTTCCTTTTCGATCCTCGAACCGATAGCCTTATGTCCATTTCGCTGAGCGATCCTTTCATCTACGATCTGGTAGCTTGGCAAAAATCGGTTTACGTGGCTACAGATCGCGGCATTGAGGTATTCCATCCCGATAAAAGTGAAATCGGCCAAAAGCTTTCCTCATCCATTACTACAGATCTCTGTGTTTGGGAAGATCGTTTGGCGGCCGTGGTCTATGGAAAAGGAATCGTGGTTTTTCATCCCAATGGCGCATTAGAAGAACTCTTTCCGTCAGAGGGGATTAAGAAAATCATTGCTGCCGACGACCGTCTTTTCATCCTCACCGAGGAAGGAGTCCTTGAGAAAGAGGAAGGGCGTTCAGCGGAAAGGGTCTATTCATCCGAGTCAATTATTGATCTGGCCTACTTGGCAGAAAAAGGATTGGCCGTCCTTCACCGCGACGGCAAGTTGACGTTCATCGATCTGCGGTTTTCCGTATTCCATAAGACTCAGGGCGGCACCGTAAGCGCACTTGCGCGAAACGATTCGACACTCTTTATCGCCGCAGAAGGCAAGATAACCGCTCTATCGCTTAATGGCCAAAGAGAAAGGGACTTATTCAACTTTCCCGGATCACCCGATATAGTAAATATGAGCGCTACTCAGGATCAGCTCTGTGCCGGAAGTTTTGATCAGGGGCTCTTTTCCATCGATTTGACCTCGGGAAGCATAAAGCAATTCACCGAAACGGATGGCCTGCTCGACAAGAGCCTTTTGGGAATGACTCGAATGCAGGACACCTTGTGGTTTTCTACCCTGAGCGGACTGGCCTACCTTTCGCCTGCCGGCAATTTAAAATACGTAAAGGGTATGAACTCCACCTACATCTATGACTTGTTTGCTTCCGATGGCATTCTATGGATCGGCACCGACGGGAATGGCCTGCTCAAAAAAGTCGGATCTCAAATTTCTTCGGCTTCCGAGGCTTTGAGCGGAACGACGGTTTACCGAATTAGCCAAGACGGTGCGGGCAACCTACGATGTATCACAAAGGAAAAAGGCATTTACGAACTGAGTGAATCGGACTTTCACAAAATGGAGCTACCCGTCGATTACGAAGGCTACACCTCCTTCGGCTGCGGCCCTGCAAACACCAGCCTGCTCATTGATGAGGGTAAGCTCATCCTCACCAAAGATGGAAAAACCGCCGTTTACGGTGAGCAGTCGGGTTTCGGGAAGCTCACCGATGCCTACCTCAATACTTTCACTTCACCCACTGCCGAGGCGGTGTATTTTGCCTCAGGCACGAAGGTCTATCAATATCGGCCCGATGGCGACCTGCCCGAAGTTCAGGTCGAATTGGTAGAAGCCACTACCGATTTCGAGCCACTGAGCTTCGACAATCCCGAAATCGATTACGATGCCAATAACCTCATTTTCAAAATAGCAGCACCTTGGTACCGTAATCCCGAAAACATCGAATACCGCTACCGCTTAAAAGGATTGGAAGATGATTTTCGCCGCACCAAAAGTCCCGACTTGGTCTATCCCAATTTGCCATACGGCGAATACATGTTGGAGGCTCAAGCAGGCTACCAAGGAATTTTCCACGGAGAACCTCTAAGCCTGATTTCATTCAAGGTGAATCGGCCTCTGTACCTGAACCCATGGTTTATTGTCGCGGCTATTCTCGTCATCGGTCTGATCATTTATTTTATTGTAAAAATTAGAGTGGCAAACATCAACCGCCTGAGACTGGCCGAAAAGCGAATGGTGGAAAGCGAACTGGC
Organism: Cryomorphaceae bacterium; assembly: GCA_035268465.1. Classification (GTDB taxonomy): domain Bacteria; phylum Bacteroidota; class Bacteroidia; order Flavobacteriales_D; family Cryomorphaceae; genus JAKVAV01. Next base: position 3,817 of record DATFKV010000164.1, read on the forward strand.
CGTGTTGCGAACGCAAGTCAATCCGCATTTTCTCTTCAATAGCTTCAACACCCTGATGAGCATCATCGAGCCCCATAGCAAGGCGGGAGCGGAATATTTGGAAAAACTATCCGATTTCTACCGCCGCATTTTAGAGGAAAATAAAAGTCAGGTTATCACGATCGAGGAAGAATTGAAAATTTTGGAAGAGTATACTTTCTTGCAAAAGAAACGCTTTGGAGAAGCTTTTGAAATCGACATTAATCTATCCAAAGATGCCTTAATCGGTTTCATACCGGCTTTGACTTTTCAGCTCTTGGCCGAAAATGCACTTAAGCATAACTTGGCAACGCGATCAAGACCTCTGAAAATCCGGATTGAGGAAGCTGACGGTTGGATATTTTTCAGGAACCCCATTCGCAAAAAGCGAAAAGAAGCTGAGGGAACGGGAATGGGTTTGGAAAATGTGCGCTCACGTTACCAGGCCCTATTCGAAAAAAAGATCGAAATCGTAAACGATGGCGATCACTTCATCGTAAAATTGCCAAAAATTAAAACCGAACATGCACGTACTGATTCTTGAAGACGAAGCCCCCGCAGCCGAGCGATTGCAGCGGCTCTTGGAGTCAGCCGATCCTGAAATCCACGTTGTTTCCGTCATGGAAACCGTGGAAGAGGGAATTGAACTTTTGGGAAGTGATGTCAAAATCGACTTAATCATCAGCGATGTAGAACTCGCCGACGGACTATGTTTTGAAATTTTCAGCTCGACTTCAACCAAGGTGCCCGTCATCTTTACCACGGCTTACAACCAATACGCCATTCGGGCCTTTGAGGCCAATGCAGTCGATTATCTCCTCAAGCCGGTCAAAGAAACAGAACTTCAAAAAGCACTGTTACGCGCTAAGGAAAGAATGGCTTATGAGCGAGCTGATTTGGATTACGATAAGCTGGCCGAAGCGATTGAGCAGCGAAAAGAAGAGCAAACCAAACGCTATCTCGTGCGCTACGGTCAAAAAATGTTTGTGGTTGATCCGAACGATGCGGCCTACTTCTACTCCGAGCAGAAAAGCACATTCATGGTAAATCGCGAGGGAAAAAGCTTCCCGCTCGATGAAAGCCTTAGCCAAGTGGAAGGAGACCTGACTTCAAAAAAGTTTTTTCGAATCAATCGCAACTTCATCGTGCATGTATCGAGCATTGCGGAGATGGTAACATTCGGTAAGGCAAGGATAAAACTCAAGGTTCAACCGGCTTTTGAAGACGAAGACATTTTAATGGTAGCGGCTGACCGTACCCCTGATTTTAGAAAATGGCTTAAAGGGTAATTTCCGGGGTCAGCCATTTGGTTTCCGGCTCCGGCAAGGCTTATTTCTGAAAAATGAAGTGCCTGCATAGATTCGAAGTGTAAAATCATCTTCATCTCATGAAAACACCGGCCACTGAAATCGAAATTGCTAAGAGATTGGCGAAAAAGGTTCAATCAGCTTCACCCGATGAAATTATGGCCGGTGTTTTCGAGATGAATGCCTCGGGGCTTTGTAGCAAAAATGTGGATGTCATTCGCATCTGCATTTTGGTAAAAAAGATGCTAAGCCCGAGATATAATAGTGCCATTCCGGGTTCAGTAGGAAAATTTCCGGGTTCGGATACAAAAACTATTTCTGACACCTATGAATCCTTAGATTCGAAGAAATAATAAAAGAATGAACGCCCGATTTATCATAGCGCAGCTCATCGTCATCTTGACTTTAGCAGGATGTCAACACGAGCCGCCGGAAGCTCCGCCGGCAGATCCAACGGGAGGCACGGGCGGCGGTGGTGGCGGTGGCGGTGGTGAGCCCGTCATCTGCGATCCGGACACCGTTTATTTTCAGCAGGCTGTCCTTCCGCTTATCGTAAGCAGCTGTGCCATACCCGGCTGCCATGATCCCGGTTCGCATGAAGACGGTGTGACTTTAAATAATTACGAGAACATTTTTGAAACAGGAGATATCGATCCTTTCGATCTCGACGGAAGTGATCTTTATGAGGTCATAACTGATTCGGACCCCGATGATCGAATGCCTCCGCCGGGCGAGTTCCCACCTTTATCGGCCGATGAAATAGCCATCATTCGCGATTGGATTTTGCAAGGAGCATTGAATAATTCCTGTGAAAGTGCCGAATGCGATACCACGAATGTAACCTACACGGCTGCCATCGAACCGATTATGTCTAGCAAATGCACAGGCTGTCATTCGGGTGCAGATCCACAGGGAGGACTGAGCCTGACAAATTACGCCGAGGTGAGCTCCGAAGCACTCTTTGGAGATGTGCTAGCCGCAGTTCAACACCAAGACGGTGTCACCAACATGCCCTACAATAGCAATCAACTGCCGCAATGTGAAATAGATTTAATCAGAATTTGGATAGAGAATGGAGCGCCGGAATAGACGAGTAGGAGTAGCAATGATTTTCGCTTTGGTAATGGTAGTGGCTCAAAGCTGCTATTACGACAATGAGGAGGAACTTTACCCTTTCGCAAACGAAAGCTGTGATACACTGACGGTAATTACATACAGCAACAAGATAGAAGGTATCATTCAAAACAATTGTGCGGTATCCGGCTGCCACACGGGCAACAGCCCTACAGGAGGACTCTTTCTGGATTCCTACCCGCAAGTCAAAGCCATTGCCGACAACGGCGACCTGACCGACCGAACCATCGTACAGCAGGATATGCCGCCGAGCTCGCCACTTTCCAATTGCGAAATGGAAGCCATTCAGGAATGGGTTAACAACAATAGTCCCGAACAGTAGAAAATCAAAACCGCAATGAAAAAGTCAATTCTCATCATACTTGCCTTTGCGCTAGCAGCAGGAGCCGCCATAGGATATTACATGTACAATAAACCGGTCGAGACGCTTGAAAGCCAAGATGCCGCTGCTGAAATTTCAGCCACTGCGCTTTT
>DATFKV010000165.1:0-5057 GCA_035268465.1 Cryomorphaceae bacterium
GAAAGGGTCTGGTGATAATCCATCGCGCTCCGAAACCAAGAAAAGTTCCTGAAATTAATCCGATCAAGAGTTGATAGAGAATGGGTGAGGAACTCCTGAATATGATTTGCCAAGGATTTTCCCGAAAGAAATAAAGAATGCCCCAGCCCAGCAATGGAAAACCAATAAGGGTCAACCAGGCAAGCCCTGTCAATCTTCCCTTCATTAAAGATTATCTTGCTCATCGTAGTCGTCCATGCTGAACACACTGCTGAAAAGGTCGGAGAAGGACAGGCCCTCTTCCATCACGTTTTTGCTCAACATAGAGTATTCGGCCAATCCATGCAAAATAAACTCCATCAACAATAGTTTATCGTCTTCACCCACATTCGGATTGTACTTGGCCGTGATTTTATCCAAGTCAGGAATTTGGTTCAATTTAGCACGGTACTCTTTTTCCGTAAAATCAGCTTCGAGTTCCAGGTCATTCTTACCAAACCATTTGATGACATTCTCATAGGGATTCGGTTCGTTCTTGCGCCGTTTTGCCAGCTCAGGATCTGGAAAATATTGAGCGAAAAGACTGCGCATAGCTTTACCCATTAAGCTGAATGCCACATTCTTAGATCCTTCTTGTTCTCCTTCGTAAACCAATTCTACCTTCCCGGTTATGGAAGGTAAAATACTCAACAGATCGCCAATGCGTGCTCTCCCTGTTGCTTCTCCGTTGATCAAAATTCTGCGCTCCACGGCACTGGCCAAATTCTCGTAAGCTGAAATGGTCAGTCGCGCAGAAACCCCACTTTTTTGATCTACGTACTCGCTGCTTCGCGCTTCCACGGCCAGTTGCTCAATGATGTTGGCAACCAAGTCCGGTATTTCTACCGTTTTTCTCTGTTCGTCGGTCAGCTTGGCTTCCTGCTTTGTTATGGAAGAGGAGATCTCAATACTTTTGGGGTAATGGGTCAGAATCTGACTCTGAATTCTATCTTTCAGCGGTGTGATAATGGCTCCCCGATTGGTATAGTCTTCGGGATTGGCGGTAAACACAAACATCACGTCTAATGGCAATCTCAACTTGAATCCACGGATTTGAATATCGCCTTCTTGCAAAATATTGAATAGCGCAACTTGAATTCTGGGTTGCAAGTCAGGAAGTTCGTTTATCACGAATATTCCCCGGTGGGCGCGGGGGATTAATCCGAAATGAATCACCCTTTCGTCGGCGTAATCCAATTTGAGATTGGCCGCCTTTATGGGGTCTACATCGCCGATAAGGTCGGCGACGGTCACGTCAGGGGTGGCTAGTTTTTCCGTGTATCTTTCCTCGCGGTGCACCCAGTCAATTAGGGTGGCCTCTCCCTCTTTTTCAATGATATCTTTTGAATACTTTGAAATGGGCCGCAACGGATCATCGTGGATAACAGAGCCTTTTACAATTGGAATGTATTCATCCAATAGCTGCACGAGCTGTCGAGCCATGCGCGTTTTGGCCTGTCCGCGCAGACCGAGAAAGTTGATATTGTGTCGAGAGAGTATCGCTCTTTCCACTTCCGGGAAAACCGTTTTCTCATAACCGAGGACACCTTCAAAAACGGGCTCACCCGTTTTCAGTTTATCAATCAGGTTATCCCTGATTTCGTCCTTGATGTTTTTGGGCTGGTATCCCGAGGCTTTTAATTCGGCCAAGGTTTTGGCGCGGCTCTTTGACATATGATTTACCTTTGGTCTTCTAACAATCCTCGAAGATATTAGTTGAGGACTAGAGAGCCAACATTCCTATGAAATACTCCGTTCTTTTTTCCCTATCTATTGTGTTGCTGATGAGTTCTTGCGAAAGTCAAAGGAGTCCGCAGGTAGAAAGCGCTGATGTTCAGATGATTCAAGGAGAGGCCCAAGGCACCACATACGCCATCAAATACACGGGAGACAAACAAGTTGAAAAAGCTCAGATTGATTCGATTTTGGATCAAATTGATCTTTCGATGTCAGCCTGGGTAGATGAATCCGTTTTATCTGAATTTAATCGCGAAGATTCCGTCGTCATTTCTGACGATCATTTTCTCACTGTTTTCTTTCGTGGAAAAGAAATTCACGACTTGACGGGAGGAGCTTTTCATCCTATGATTATGCCATTGGTGAGAGCCTGGGGATTTGGCCCGGAGGGAGGACAGCTTAAAGAAAATGCGAATCTCGATTCATTGATGGCATTCGCCAATTACGATTTCGAAATAAATCCCAATGACGATGAGCAGAGCATACTATTTGTTAAACAGAATGGGTACCAAATTGATGTAAACGGTGTCGCTCAAGGCTACTCCGTGGACGTGGTAAGTGAATTTCTCGAAAGAGAAGGGGTGAAAAATTACATGGTAGAAATAGGCGGGGAAGTAAGGGCAAAAGGCAAAAATGAAAGTGGCGAGTACTGGCGAATAGGAGTAGACAAGCCGAGTTCAACTGCCGAGAATCGTCAGCTGGAAGCCATCGTGACATTAGAAGACGCAGCCTTGGCCACTTCGGGCAGCTACCGCAAATTTTACGAAAAGGACGGGCGAAAGTATTCCCATACCATAGACCCGACTACCGGAGAACCGGTTAATCATAACCTGCTTAGTGCTACGGTTTTGTCCTCAAATGCAACCAATGCCGATGCATTTGCTACGGCATTTATGGTGCTGGGAATGGAGGGAACCAAAGGCTTTATGGCAGATCATCCTGAAATGAATCTGGAAGTATTTCTGATTTACGATGAGAATGGTGAGGTGAAAACCTATGCCAGTGAAGGACTTAAAGACGTGATTGAAAATCTTTAGGGCCTATCGATTTGCACATCAGACCCGGTAGTTTCGGCTCAACCACCTTTAGGTTTGTCTCAATGCCCAATACAAAATACTTCTTTGTTCTCCTTCATCGCGTAGTCGAAGATCCCGCGCTATGGCGGGACGATGCGCTGTTAACTCGGGAAACGCACCCTGCTTGTCAAATTTTCTCTGAGTGCTCTGTGAAATCAGCACCCTGTAGTTCTTCGTTTCTACGCTGCAAAATTTCTTTCAGGCATACTTTGTATCTTTATCTTATGGAATCGTCAGTCTTAAAGAAATACCTCCTCGAAATTGCAGAGAAACTCACACCCGAGTCTACCATTGAAGATGTGTACCAACATCTTTCGATGTTAGCTGATATTGATGAATCTGAAGACCAAGAGAAAAAAGGTGAGGTATTCACTCAAAATCAAGTGAGAGAAGCTTCGGGGAAATGGTTGAAGTAATTTGGACAAAGAAGGCATTCTCTCAGTTGGAAAGAGCGGTAAAGTACATTCAAGAAGAACAAGGAACTTCCTATGCGGAAATTGTGTTGAGCCGAATTTTGGATGCTACCGAATCCTTGCAGACCACTCCTGATATCGGAACGATAGAACCTCTGCTCGCGCACAAAAAATCAACATATCGATTTTTAGTCGTTTGGAGTTACAAAGTTATTTACCGCACCACCAAATCAAAAGCAATTATCTCAAGGGTGTTTCATACATCAAGAAATCCCGATAAGTTGAAAGGAGTTTAGGTTGATGCGTCATGCGGTGCATCTCCCTTTTCGCGACTTCGAAATCCATGCCGACCCATTCCTAATTTGATACTCTTACGGATAATGAATAAGTGTCTATATGCAATTAGCATTTAAGAATTGGTGTCACGTCGAGTGGCGCTCTGACGATGGAAGAGCGTTGTATCGAGACGATGATTCAGGAATATTCAATTAAGAATTAGCCCCATTGTGCTGAAAAATCTCTGAGCCTTCCATCATCGCTCCAGCGATCTCACGGCATTGAGCTTTGCTTGTCCCTTTTCTCTGAGTTCTCTGTGTTACCCGCGCCTCACCATTCTTAATTCTTAATTGACCATTCCTAATTCCTTACTTGGTAAGGCTTCTTATCTACTCGGTTTTTATTGACGGAAATTTATTCGACACAGGCAGGATTGTGAAGACGGAATAATAGTCTATCACACCAAACTGATTTGGATAAAAAAAGAAAGCCGCTTCGTTCTTCAACGGGGCGGCTTATTTTTTATAAAAATACCTCTGTCTAGGTTCAGAGTGCGCGTACAGTATTCGGACAATGTTGAAATTAGTCCTCTTTTCGGCACTGCTCTTCCGGCCGTGCTCCACACACTCCGCAGGACGCACCTTCTTGCTGTACAAGTGGATTATTGCTGGCGCAAGTGCCCGCAAACTGACCGTCTTTTTTGACCAAAATTTTGATTGCGATTCCCGCAAATGCCAATGCCAAAAGTCCTACCGTAAGAAATACCAATTTAATCATGCTGGAAACTTTCGGCAAAGATACAAAGTGTATTGGTGCTCCGAAAATTTTGCCCGGCATTTGACAAATGTGCTGACATAAAAAAGGGCGGCAAATCTGCCACCCCATTTTGCTCCAAGGCAATTGAGCCTTAGAGTGTAATCATTTTGGTAAGAGATTTACCATTCGACTCGATATTCACGCAATACGTGTGAAATCCTTTGGTTTCGAGAGTCAGTTCCACGTGATGTCTTTTATTCATCGCTGAGCTCTCTGTTTCATGAATCACTTCTTTACCGGGTGTGAGTAGCGTGATTTTTGTATCGTCATCTCCCGATGTGCGAAAAGATATTTTCAACTCGTTCGTTTCCGAATTGAAGTGCGTTCGAAACGACTTTAGCTCCAGATCGTTTCGTATCAGGTCACCCTCGAAAATTCTTACCGTTCGGTTGCCCGGCTTTATCGCTTTTCTTTCCTCATGTTCCCGCTTTAGTTCGATCAATGTTTTTTGTTCAGCTTGTATCTTTTTGCGAATAGCATCTTTCTCTTCCGAATTTTCTTCCGAAAGAAGATCATCCGTTAAAATTTTGATGTTCTCTTCGGTAGCATCCATTTTTTCTTCTACCGTGAGATAGCACGACATTTCAGATGAAATACCTTCTTCATTGGAAATACTTGTTTGCGCTGAGGCCATGGTTCCGGCACTCAAAAGGGCCGCCACAGCCAGTGTTTGTAAATTAGTCATAGTTCTGTTGTTTAGTTTGTTTGACACAAAACTATC
>DATFKV010000166.1:0-2458 GCA_035268465.1 Cryomorphaceae bacterium
AGTCATGAGAGGAGAGACATCTGTAGTGCATGATTTGCGAGTAAACCAAAGTGCATTTAACTGATTCCTGTTCACCCTTCTTTTTTACCTTAGCTCCTTTTCTCATACAATCAATCAAATAATGAAGTCCATGTACAGAAATACAGTATTTGCCATTTGTATGGCATTTTCACTTGTTGGTTTTTCTCAGGAGGGAAATTACCGCCTATTTGACTATTACGAAGGATACATTGTAAAAGGTGACGGCACCAAGGAACGCGGATTCATTCAGTATTTGGATGAATCAGATCGCTACGAGAAAGTGGTTTTCAAAAAAACCATGGACAGTAAAAAGGAGAAATTTAAAGTCAAAGACCTCTCAGGCTACAAAGTTGCCGATACGGAATATAAAAGTTTGGAATACGAAGATGTGCTTTTCAAGGGGCGAAATTTTTTAATAGTAGGAAAGCAGGGATGCATAAACACCTACACCATGCGAAAATATGATTCTGAAGACCGCACTTGGTCGGGCATAGTCGTATTGGAAACAGAGGATCGAGCAGTGAATTATCAAAAGTTTGCCCTTGGCTTTGCCAAATCGTTCTCAGAGTTCTTAAAAGATGATGCGGAATTGTCGCAAAAAGTAAGAAATGGCGAGAAGGGTTACGGCATCTTGCGTATGGACCAAATTATAGCAGAGTACAATGAGAGATGTAAAAGCTAAAGTAACAGTGCGGTTTGCATTCATCGCCATCTTGCTTATGGCAAGTACCTTTTCCACAACTGCTCAATCATTCAGTTGGGGGTTTCCTTTCCATATGGATGATGAGATCGATTATTCGGTTCAGCATTTTGAAGATGGAGATATCTTTCGAATAAAATCAAAATACCGGCTTGCCGATTTTGATTATGTGATCCAATCAGACCGTTTATCCAAAGCTGAATTGGAGAGAATAGAAACCACCGATCTGAGTGCCATCAATGAAAATCCGATAGATGCTCTCAAAACGCACCTCAATATGCACCAAATTGACGGAAAGGAGTTTCTGTTCTTTTCTTCAGAGTATATCGGAGACACCAAGGCTACCAAGCTATACCGGCAAAACGTTAATGCAGAAACCGGCGTGCGATCGGCATATGTGGAAGTGACCTCAGTTGAGGGAAAAGGTACGCTGAATACGGGTAGATTTGAAACGGCCATGAGCCCTGACGGTGCCTACTTTGCGGTTGTAAAAGTTCCTGCTTTTTACAAAAAAGAACAAGAAACTATAGCCGTAGAAGTATATGATGCTGAATTTAATAAAGTGCACGAAATCAATCACGTTTTTGATCGCCAAGCGAAGCGTGGCCCGCTTTATTCCGTTTACATAGCCAATGATGGTGAGGTGTATCTCGTGAGTCGGCTTGATTTGAAAAAGCAATTGCCATACCTCGAAGTATACACTGCAGGACTGACTGATAAAGCTTTCGAAACCACAACTTTGCGCCAAGAAGATGATTTTCAACTGGTGCAGAGCTACCCCTACTTGATAGAAAATGACCTGTGCCTGGTATCGGTTGTTTCCATCACGGGTGCTTCGGGAGTCCAGATCAGACCTGATTATGATGGAAGATCGCTCGGGGCTCGAGGCAGCGGACTGTTATTGACTCGTTTTAGCGGAGGACAGCTGCTGTACAATGAGCGTACGGATTTTGAGAATAGCGTGCCCAATCTGATGATCAAAGACGTCCTTGCGGCAGATGGAGGTCACTACATCGTGATGGAACAACTCTTTGAATCGGCCAAGTCTACTGCTACCAACTTGACCGATGCCAATGCCAAAATGGATTATTCCTACCTCAACGACGGATTCATGGTAGCTCACTGTGATATTTCGAGCGGGGCGGTGAATTGGTTTTACCAAATTCAGATTGACGAGCCCGATACCAAAAATGACAATGGCGCTTACTTATCGGTATTGCCATTGGTGAAGGGGTCGATGTTGGTGTTGCTTTACAATGAGACAAGGGTTTTAAATGGAAAGGACGGCAATAGACGGCGTCGTTTTCCGATCATTGAAGTGATCTCAGCCACCGGCGAAACAGTGAGAAAAGAACCACTCATGGCAGCAGGTGTCGGGGCTGAGTATTTTCAAAACATCGAATTAGACACCAGCGTTATTCACCAGTTGGATGAGAACAAGTACTTGGTCCGCGGCCGCAGCCGAGCTGAATACAAATATGGGTATTTGACTTTTTAGCGGTACAGGTATGGGTTTAACGGTATGGAGAAGGATGATGAAGTCAAAGGGAGTGGGAATAGCGTAAACTTTGCGTTTAGAATGCACGACCCAAGACTTGGTAGATTTTTATCGGTTGACCCACTTGAAAGTGAATATCCTTGGAATAGTACTTATGCTTTTGCTGAAAATAGGGTTATTGATGGGATTGACCTAGAAGGAAGAGAATGGTCTAGAAGCGTAGTGCCTCTGGGAAATGG
>DATFKV010000167.1:0-2136 GCA_035268465.1 Cryomorphaceae bacterium
CCCGCTGAGGAAGATTTCAGGCAAAACATCACGAAAGAAATAATTGAAAACATCAAGCGGCTCCGCTCCCACCCTTGCATCGCTATTTGGTGCGGCAACAATGAAATTGAGGTAGCTTGGAAAAACTGGGGCTGGCAGGAGCAGTATGGCTATACCGAGTCGGACTCAGTTGAGATTTGGAACAATTATCTTTCGATTTTTCATGACCTCATCCCTGAATTGGTCAAGGAATTCCACCCCGGCGCTGCTTACACGTCTACGTCGCCATTGAGCAATTGGGGCACTGCCGAAAACTTCAACCACGGCTCCATGCATTACTGGGGTGTATGGCACGGTCGGGAGCCTTTTGAGAATTTCAAAACCAACGTGGGACGCTTTATGGTCGAGTATGGATTCCAGTCGTATCCCGATAGGTCTACTCTGGCCACGGTTATGGCCGACTCGAGCCTGAGCCTCGATTCGCCTATGATGGCCCTGCGGCAAAAGAGCTACATAGGAAACGGATTGATCTCGGAACACATCAATCAATATTTTGATGCTCCTAAAAACTTCGAGGAATTCATTGACTTAAGTCAAAAAACCCAAGCCTTGGGGATGAAAATGGCCATTGAGGCGCATATGTCGAGTCAACCGCATTGCATGGGTACGCTATTCTGGCAATTTAACGACTGCTGGCCAGGTCCGAGCTGGAGCGTGATCGACTATTACGGAAACAGGAAAGATGCCTATGAGGTCGTTAAGGAAGAATTTTCAAGACAATAGCCAATTGAAGAATATCCAAGAATATCACCCGATTACAGGGTAGTCAAAAGCAGGCGGCCGGTCACTTCAAGTTAAACTTACCTAATATCCTTATTTTTGGCCATCTGAATTACCTGCACTTAACTATGAAGTACCGCAAACTCAACATCCGCGAACTGGAAGATCTAAGGGAAGACTTCGTACACTTCCTCTCTGCCAATTCAATAACCGCCGACGATTGGGTGAAAATTAAAAAAGTCGATCCCGATGCCGCCGAAAGGATGATCGAAGTATTCTCAGACATCGTTTGGGAGAAGGTCTTGTCCAACATTCGATATTTAAGGTTTGTCAATCCTCAAGCTCTACGCGTCATTCATTTCGGTGAGGAAAAAGCTGAATTGATCCAATTGGAGATCAAAGACGAATCGTTTAACCTTTCAGATCAGGAAAATATTCGCAGCATGGCCGAGGGAAGCCTTGACCTCAATCGCTTCGATCCTGAAATGACTACCGGAAGTAAGAAATACTCAATCGATCGGGATCGAGAAGTTTTCATTCATCTGGAACAAGGCTGGCAACCTGCCAAAGAAGTTTTCTGGGCTGCCTTATCTTCTATGATAGTCAAGGATTCTTAAAACTACTTCTCGGCAAAACTGATAGTGTAAACCGGCTTAAGGTCAAAATCCCTTTGGTCGAATTGGCTTTGAATTTCCGCTTTCAGCTCTTCAGCCGTTGTTTGATGGTCTGTGTCGTAGACGGTTAATTCAAACAAAACCAAGTTTTTTCCTTCCACTTTTTTTTCAGATATCGCAGTGGATGAAGACACCAGTTTTACATCATCTTTGGATTTGAAAACTTGAGTGACCATATCGTCCAACTCTGCCTCCATGCTGGCTTTTTCCAAATTTGCTCCGGACTCTACCTGCCAATATATCAGAGCGGCAAAAGCGATGGCAGAAATGGCCGCCGTAACATTTCGCATCGTCTTGCTGCCATCAACAAATCGCACGCCTTTTGGCGAAAGCTTGCCGTAGAAGTGAAATACCATGGTCGCCGCAGTATGTATTCCCACCAACTGAAGCAATATTCTGAATGCCGATGACTTCACCAATACAATGTCCCATTGCATCAAACCGATACCCAAGAGTCCCACGGGTGGGGCCAATGAAGCCGCGACTAAAATGCCTACGGCCGCACCTGAAACCAGACTATCCTGCTGAGACTGACAAATATTAATGGCTCCCGCAAAGCCGGCTACCACCGGAAGCAGTACCGCAAATTTGGATACTTGACTCACCGTCTCCATCAACGGGGTGAGTCCTTCGATGGGAAAAAAGAAAGTGAAGACGCAAGCGGTAAGTGCCCCGGTGCCGATGGCTAAACCATATCTGACCA
>DATFKV010000168.1:0-5018 GCA_035268465.1 Cryomorphaceae bacterium
GAGATAGCCAAACACATTTGTAAGCAAGCCGACAAAGACAGATTAAAGCCCGATCCATTTTGTGGTCTGAGAAATTCCTTTTAACTTAGCGCTAGTCTTAGAACGATATAGCCGTTTGACTTCAATCTTTCATCGTCTCACTCTAAGAGGTCACACGGTGTTTTAAGACATAGTTTTTCTGTTTCATAGCAACGAAGGTTTATCTCTCTAGATAAACCTTCGTTATTTTATAAAACATTTAATTGGAAGTCTCTACTAACTGAAGTCGGAGTTCATTTCTTTTTCTCAAAGTCCTCATCCATATCCAGCACGTGGATTTCGGCAAGCTGAGGGCCGGTGTCTTTGGCGGTATTGTTCAGGATAGTAGCGGCAACGCCTATTTCTTTGCCGTTTTCGGTGTGACTGAAAAAATTGTATTCGGTGGTTTCGCCGTGGTTTGTAATGTTGTCCAGACGTAGAAAGTTTTCTACATATCGTCGTTCCAACTGTTCAGTTGTCATGGCGTAAGTGTGTACCCCTCGAGTAAAGACAGGTTCGCGCGTTCCCAGCTCCTTGTACTCACCCACGTCGACGTAATAGGCCATTCCACCATCGTGTCCGTCGGAGGCTATTTTCTCGGAAACCTTAACATTGTCAAGAATTAGGGGCAGATGGATTTTAAAAAGTTTTAAATCAACTTCAGGCCAATCATCCACGGTAAGAGAATCTTGACTTTGCGCCATTGCAAAAGTGAAAAGAAGGGTGAATAGGAATGTTACTGTCGTTTTCATATTCTAACACCTAAAAATTTCATACCAAAACTAAAGTGTTTCCTGAAAAATGGAATTTCTATAAAAAAAGTGCCGATCTGAAGTTCATGTCAATCGGAGAATTGGCAACTCCAAAAGAGTTTATTTCCGCAATAGCCACGTAAAGCATGGATAAAAACTAAGGCCGACCTGTGATTTTGGCAATTCTATGACTCACGATCACCGGCTACCCGAATTTATCATTTCCGAGTTCGCAAAACTCATTTGCAAATGGTATTGTAAAGGTCAACTACCTCACCCACTCGTTTAAGTTCTTTCTGTTCAATTTTCTCAGCGAGTTCGGGACAATTTTCGAAATACGCTGAGAGCGTCTTCCTTTTCAGTCCGAATATTCCCTGAGTGGCGCGAATAAAATACGAATCACCCTCCTTTATCAGCAGATCCATCCAATTCATCCCTTCATCGCCTTGATCCCACCATTCCATCTGATAGTGGCTGAGCTTACCCAGACTTATTTCTCTCAAAAAATACTGCTCTCCGCGGTTAGGACCAATATCATACTTCGGGTTGAGCAAAACGATCTTATCGGAAGATTGATTCAACCAAAAAGCTTGGTATCGGACACCATCAACGCGAAAGGATTCGATGCCGCTTCTCTTGTATTTCCGGCGCTTACCGTTGGCATTGGTCACTCTGATCTTTTTGTAATAAGCGGGGCTCAATCCTCGACGATCGACGTGCTCCACAGTGCCATAAAGCGTATCACCGATGCTTAGTATTAAGTAGTCTCCGTCTTTGGCCGATTGTCCCGAAAGCTCTGCCATTGCCGAAAGACCGTATAGGACAATAAATGAAAGGATTTTGATCACTTGGTTCATAGGTATTCTACGCAGATTGCAGTGGAATCGTTCCGGCATAATCAAAGGATGCAAAGAATCCGGCCAAGCTAAAATTCAATGATCTTAATGGAAAGAAAAGGAACAATATAGGTCAAGGTCACTATCAAACTTCCGAATGTGAAAATCCCGCCGATTATGGTTTCGCCATATTTTTGTTTAATTCTCATTCGATTTTACTGGGTGACAAATTAAACTGTGCTATAATCGGTTACCGCAAACCATGAATCACTCAAATTTTAACGCATTCAGAAATGTAGCCCGCAGCCTGTCAAGCCAAGTGATTTTGTAAGCATTGTCGCTGCCGTCAAGATCCCTCATAATAATGTGGGTCCAATAACGTATCCGCCAATCAGGATCGTTGAGGTGTTCCTTTATCCTGCCTATCATCGCAGAGTCGTTTTTATCAATAAAATCAGACAATGTCCATATGGCATAGTAGCGAAAAGTAGGATGCGGATTGTCCAATTCTTTTTTCAATATTTCGATGAATTCACCTCTGTGCTTGAAGCTTTCCGAATCGATGAAAGCCAATTCTTTCAGATGGTTCAAAATAGAGTCAGGCTTGGCAGACTGATGAGCCTTATCCAATAGTCGTTTTAACTCAGCCAAAAAAAAGTCACCCCACTTTTCCATATCCTCTGAAAGGGCCTCATAGAAGATGGCAAGATGATTTATGTCATCGAACTTTTGATCGTAGATGAGCTGCTTCAACTCTTGAGTATGTGAATTGCCATACATTAAAATTGATCTTAAAACTTCTTGTTTCTTCTCCTCCGTTTCGTCGTAGAAGCTGTCAAGTCGGTGGAACAAGTCTTTTGTCATTCAGGGTTATTCAATTTTCATCAAATGTATGCTTTGAACCTTAATCATAGATTCAAACCTCCTTTCCTATTGGCTTCTCATTTCGGCTCCACTCACTCCAGCTGCCGACGTAGAGCTTGGGCACGTCAAAACCCGCTGAGTCCAGAGCGAGTATGGTGTGGCAAGCCGTTACACCGGAGCCACAATGAATGGTCGCATCGTATTCGTGGAGGATGGCCCCGTATTTTCTGCGCAGTTCTTTGGGAGACAAGAACATCCCGTTCTTATCCAAGTTTTCTTGCAATGGAATATTGATGGCACCGGGAATATGCCCGGCGATCAGATCGATGGGCTCCGACTCTCCTTTGTAGCGATAAGCCTCGCGCACATCGATGATTACGGAGTTTCGATCGTCAGCCGCTTTTTCAACCTCATAGATGTTCGAAAGAGGCCAATGCCAATCGGAAACGGGGTAATCTTGCGTGGCTTTGACTTCCGGTTTCGCATCGTTGGTCGGTATACCCTGTCGCTCGGCGGCTTGGAGTCCACCGTTTAGCACTTGTACTTTTTCGTGTCCAATGGAGCGCAGCATCCACCAGAAACGAGCGGCCGCGTTGGCACCACCCTTGTCGTCGTAGATCACCACATGGGTGTCGGGAGTGATTCCCAACTTGGCGAGGGTTTTGGCAAAGGTCTCCACCGAAGGCAAAGGGTGTCTGCCGCCTTCGGCGGCATCTGCTGAGATTTCTGATAAGTCGTCGTTGAGATCGGCATAAAGTGCTCCTTCAATGTGCTTTTTGGCGTAAGCCTCGCGCGAAGGGCTGCCGGCATTTATGATGACAAGATCAGGCGAGCCCAGATGTGTTTTAAATTCAGCGGTTTCGATGAGAGGATGCATATGTGGTATTGTGTGATTGTGGTTGAAAGGTAGGTATATTGATGCAACCCGAGTGATAGAGATCGGTGAGAAATGCGGTCTTGTCACGGTTTTTTCGAAATGAAAAAACACGCGCCAAAACCTTTCACTATGGCCAATTAACCTGGGGCTTCACCCCGGGCTGATCTATGACGCGCTTTCAGCGCTGTAAGGGGATGCCCGAGTATTGGTAAAGCAGCTGAAAAATAACGCGCTTACAACGCTGTTTACTAATTCGGTAATATTCACTCTTTAATCTGACCTTCCACTTTCGGTTGATTTTGTGAGCTCAGTAATACGGTCTTGTCACGGTTTTTTCGAAATGAAAAAACACCCGCCAAACCCTTTCACTGCGTCTAAGTAACCAGAGCAATCCACAATTATCAATTCTGATCTCTTATCTCAATTGACCTTTGATATCTGCAATCTGATATCTCCTATCCGCAACCTCTTCTTTGAGAATTTAGCGAAATCGCGATCACAGTCAGGATTGACCTCTCCCACCTCTTTTTCACCTCAACTGCTCTTCAGGCACGGTAACTGTTATGGACTTCACCTTTCCGGTTCTGTGGAAAACAGCGGTAGAGCTGGCACTATCCAACTCATTTCCGATTAAATCCAAAGTACTCCCGTCTTTTAGTTCCACCTTCAAAGACGAATCAGAGCCCAAATGATAGGTAACCGGTACTTGGCAACAAGTGAATCCCAAAGAGTTTTCGGGTAAACTCATCTCAGTGAGTTCTTGATTCAATGAGCTGTACTCAAAACGCTGTGAGTCAGTTAAGAATTCTCCTCTTTTGAGCAGGAACGGATCGAACTTCAACCTTCCGTCTCCGATTGAAACACCCAATTCGCCGAAGCGCACCAGAATATCTTCCTTTACCTGCCCCGTCATGCCCGGCTGTTGGGCCCCACGGTGCCACGGAGTATGGGAGTAAGGATCCGTCGGGAAAGCCCCATATAGCTTGGGATCTTTGTAGAGCCCTATGCCTCTTGCGATTTCATCGAAATGATTGGCCAACGCCTCTCTTACCGAGAGATCTGCCCCTTCGTTGTATGCTTGTTCGCATATTTCGTAAACGGCCAGGTAGAGCTTTGACACCATGTGCCAATAGATGGACCCGAGTCCTTCATAACCGAAGAATGTACCCGATCGGCCCGTAAAGGCTTTGTGGTTAAACACCTCTTCAAAGATTTCGAGAATCAGTTTTTCTTCGGCTGCCGCCAATTCCGAGTACTCCGTCGTCTGAAGATCTGCGAGGGCTTGTTTCAGGTTGTTGGCGTTCCTAAAGTTTCCATTGAAATGAAATCCCCCATCCACATCTTTTACAATGATTTGAGGATCATCATTGGAGAGCATTTTCTGCAGAAGATTTGATCTATTCACCGACGATTCAGGGATATTATTCTTTTCCAAGAATCCCGGCAATTGCTTATTTGGATAAAGGATATAGCTGTTTTGATCCTTTCGGTAAAGATCGCTGTGACGAAGGCTGTCGAGCACTTCCAGGGCTTGCTTAGGGCTCAAACTTCCCGAGCTCAAAGCCGCCACTTGTCCTTCCAGCATTTCGTCCAGATAAGACACGGATATGCCCGACTCGTCAATGCTCATCAGGTTGTAGGCGTGGTATAGCTTGTCTTCTCGCTGATTGG
>DATFKV010000169.1:0-5969 GCA_035268465.1 Cryomorphaceae bacterium
TTCAAATACTATGGATAAATATGACCACGGCGATTTTTTTGGGTTCAACCCTGGCCTTTGAAAAAAATGAACCCGACATTATGTCCAAACCGCCGAGAGATCCGAAACAACCCCTTCTCTCAAAAGACATGATTTTTAGAATAATATGGGTGAGCTTAGTCATCGTAGCCGGAGTTTATGCAGTCTATTATTTGTCCATAAATCGAGGAGCCTCCATTGCCGAAGCGCAAACCGTTTCGGTGAATGTTATTGTATTTGCCGAGTTGTTTTATCTCTATAACTCAAGGTCACTCACCCTTTCCCAATTCAAAATAGGATTTTTCACCAATAAAATATTGGTAGGCGGAACACTAGTGATGGTAGCTCTTCAGATTCTCTTCACCTATGCGCAGGGGATGAACGCCATTTTTGAAACGGCCCCCATCGATGAAATAGCGTGGCTGGCCATACTGGCCATCAGCTCTTTTCTTTATGGGCTGGTAGAAATGGAAAAAACGATCCGAGGCAACATTGAAAAACGAAAGCAAAATGAGACAGCCACAACCTGAGAAACTCATCGGAATTGACGGAGAGCGAAAGCATCCGGTAGAAAACCTCCTAACGGCGCACCATTATATCTTGTCAAAATTTCTCGACAAAAAAAAGACGTACCCTAGTGGGCACGCCTCTTTTTTTGTTCTAATGAGATAATTAACTCTTCAATTTCTCAACGGCTTTTAGGGCCTCTTCATAATTGGGCTCTACCGTGATGTCATCCGTCATTTGAGTATACGTAATCTTGTTGTCTTTATCTACGACAAAAACCACTCTGGAGCTTAAACCTTTGAGTGGGCCGTCTGTCATCAATGTTTTATACTCATCGGTAAAGTTCCCTCTAAAGTCGGAAGCGATTTTAACATTTTCGATTCCTTCAGCTGCGCAGAACCTTTTCATAGCAAAGGGCAAATCTTTTGACACAATCAATCCTGCTACATCGTTGTGACCACTCAATTCCTTATTGAATCGTTTTGCTTCGAGCTGACAAATACCCGTGTCGAGGCTTGGAACGGCAATGATCACTTTAATCTTACCTGTGTGGTCATACAGCGATTCTTCCGAAAGGTCTTCTTTGACGTAAGTGAAATTCGGAGCAGATTGCCCTGCTTCAAGTACATCTCCCGACAAATGAACGGGGTCTCCTTTAAATTTTGTTTGATTCATGCTTTGGTTTTATATGTGTTTAAGAAGTAACGCTTGAGTTGAGTTTTCGTTCGAGACTGTTCCTATAAAGATCAGAGGCGTCATCAATAAAACCAAAATGCGAATCGTCCACCACCATTTTTCCGCGAGTTACATGGCCTAATAGTGTGAAGGGGACCTTGGTTTTTCTCATCTCCTCAATGAAATCATCTTCAAAATCAGGATTGAGGGTTACCAAAATTCTGCTCTGTGCTTCCCCAAAAAGAAAAGCATCCAAACGAACAGCGGCGTCAGCGGTAATATCGAACCCTAAGCCGCGGTGTATTCCCATTTCAACCAGAGCAGTGAATAAACCTCCATCAGAAATATCGTGGGCTGCATTGATCAAACTCTCTTCGATCAAGGTTTGGGTGGCAGATTGAACTTCCAGCTCGCGATCCATGTCAAAGTGCGGAGCGGGGGAGCGCTTAACACCTCTAAGCGTATATAGGTACTCGCTCGCGGCTATGTCATTGACGCTTTCGCCAATTAAGAAGATCAAATCACCTTTATCTTTAAAGTCCAGGGTCATGACATGTCTTATATTGTCTACCAAGCCGATCATTCCGATGGTTGGCGTAGGAAAAACAGGAACGGCTTCAGAGCTTTCGCTTACCGTTTGATTGTAGAAACTCACGTTTCCTCCCGTTACAGGTGTCTTAAATCTTTCGCAGGCTTCGCTCATTCCTTTAATAGCCATAACAAACTGCCAATAGGCCTCAGGATTGTAGGGGTTCCCAAAGTTGAGGCAATTGGTAATGGCTGAAGGTTTCCCACCCGCACAAACGATGTTTCGCGCCGCTTCGGCAACAGCTATTGACGTTCCCGTTTTGGGATCGTTGTGTACGTATCGTGCGTTGCAATCTACCGTCATGGCAATTCCCCTGCCCGTACCCTTAATATTTGCCACTCCTGCATCGGATGGTCCGTTGGTGGTAACGTTTCGAGTACCTACCATGGTGTCGTACTGTTCGTAGACCCACCTCTTAGAGGCGATGTTTGGCAGCGAAATCAGCTTCATTGCCGTCTCCGGGTAGTTTTCAGGCTCAGTGACCTGATCAATGTTAAATTTTTGGTTCTCGGCAAAATAAGCAGGCTCTTTGTATTCGCGATCGTACACGGGTGCTCCGCCACCCAGAACCAAATCGTGAGCGGGAACGTTCGCAACCATGTCGCCGTGCATATAATACTCAAGCTGACCGCCTTCAGTGACTTCGCCAATTTCTACCGCATTCAGATCCCACTTCTCAAAAATGTCTTCAACTATTTTCTCCTTGCCTTTGTGAACCACCACGAGCATTCTCTCTTGCGATTCTGAAAGCAAAATTTCAAAGGGCAACATCCCCTCTTGACGAGTCGGGACTTTGTCCAAATCTATTTTCATTCCGAAACCACCATCTGCACTCATTTCGCTCGTAGAGCAGGTGATGCCTGCGGCCCCCATGTCCTGCATCCCCACCACGGCATCCGTTTCGGCCAATTCAAGGGTAGCTTCCAAAAGCAATTTTTCCTGAAAGGGGTCACCTACCTGCACCGACGGAAGATCGTCAGCCGAGTCATCCGATATATCCTTGGAGGCAAAAGAAGCGCCGTTGATTCCATCTTTTCCCGTGGCAGAACCGACGATGTAAACCGGGTTTCCAACGCCCGAAGAAGTAGCGCTAATCGTTTTATCAACCTCTACTATCCCAACGCTCATGGCGTTGACCAATGGATTGGTATTGTAGCTTTCGTCAAAGAATACCTCGCCGCCAAGCACCGGTATTCCAAATGCATTTCCATAGTCGCCAATACCTTTTACCACTCCGCGCAGCAACCATTTGGTATGTTCATTTTCAATCGGGCCGAAGCGGAGGCTATTTAACTGAGCGATGGGGCGGGCACCCATGGTAAAAATATCGCGGTTGATTCCTCCCACTCCGGTGGCTGCCCCTTGGTATGGCTCTATAGCAGACGGATGGTTATGTGACTCTATCTTGAAGGCACATGCCAATCCATTTCCGATATCAACCAATCCGGCGTTCTCCTCTCCTGCCTCAACCAGTAAGTGGTCACCTTTCTTAGGCAGTGTCTTCAGCCATTTGATACTATTCTTGTACGAGCAGTGCTCAGACCACATGATTCCGAAAATGCTGAGCTCCGTGAAATTGGGAGTACGACCCAAAACTTCTTTAATCTTATCAAACTCTGATTCCAGCAATCCCAAACTCTTGGCTTGCTCTAAGGTTACTTCATTTTGAATGGCGGCTTCCATAGGTATAATTTCGATGAAAATGAAAGCCCAAAAGTAGTGATTTTACGAGGAAAGAAACTGATGGCAATCGAGCTCTTTCATAAAATTCCCACCGCTTGAATGACACCTCGGATACCTCTACTTGATGTAAATAGCGCCTCCTTAAATTAAACCCGTTATTTTTGAACCAAAAAGATTTTGGCAGGCCTTCTTTTTATCATTTACGCAACTATTTTTTCCATTCTAATTTTAAAATGGAAATACTTCAGCGTGCAAGGCGTTTCCAGAAAATACATTCTTCTGGCTTTTGCCTTAAAGCTCTGTTTTGGCTTTTTGCTGAGCTGGATATACACGGACCACTATACGGATAGAAAAACCGGGGACACCTATCGCTTTTTCGACGATGCCAAAATCATTTACGATTCAGCCGATGAGGGTTTTGATGTCTACCTCAAGCTCCTTACGGGAATAGGGATGGAGGATGACGAAACGGCCATGAAGTACTATTACCAAATGACCCATATGGAGCGTTCTTACTCTGAAGCGTTCTACAATGATAATCAGACAATAATTCGGGCAAATGCTCTAATCATGCCGTTTTCGGGTGGCAACTACCACGTGCACATCGCATTTTGGTGCTTTGCTTCCATGATAGGCCTTACGGCAATTCTAAAAGTTTTAACACGGTATTTTCCCCGAAAGCGAACGGCCATGTTTACGGCGGTTTTCCTACTTCCTACGGTTCTGTTTTGGGGATCGGGAGTTTTGAAAGAACCCATCCTTCTATTGGGATTGGGACTATTTTTTCGAGGCATCATGCGATTTGCCTACGGTGAATTTAAACCCCAAAACGCCATCGGATTTCTAGTGGGACTGTTATTGCTCTTTTTCACAAAAGGGTATGTGCTTTTTGCTCTGATCCCCGCTTCCGCGGGACTGTTGCTCGCACGCGCTTTTCCCCGTCGCAACTTTTGGATCATGTTTGCCATTCCTCATGCCGTATTGATCCTTTTAATTTTCGCAGGTCCTTTGATCAGTCCTTCTTTCGATTTTGCCCAAAGAATGAATTTAAAACAGGTCGCATTTTACAACGTCGCTGCGGAATCAGACTCGGGGTCTCTACTGGAATTGCCGGCAATCAATCATTCGGCTGATCTATTGATGAATGCACCGAATGCTCTTCACGTAACCTATCTGAGACCGTGGCCCTGGGAGTGGACCAATTTACTTTACGTTCCGGCCGCTTTGGAAAATCTCTTTTTATTCATTGCTATCGGATTGATGATTTGGAATTTTCGCAGACCTTACGGGCTTGCCATCCCGATTATAGCCTTTGGAATTAGCGTTGTGTTGGTTCTTGGAGCCCTGATCGGAGAAGTGGTACCCGTTCTAGGCGCAGTTGTCCGCTACAAAATGCCTGCCCTTATCTTCCTATTCGTCATTATTTTCGGCTTAACCGATCACGTATTGCTACAACGCCGATTTCCATTTCTAAGAAAAATATTGAAAAAGTTATGAGAACAGCACTCATTACCGGAGCTACAGCCGGCTTCGGGAAAGCCATTGCCGAGTCATTGGCAAAGGAAGGTTACAGACTAATCCTTACCGGTCGTCGCGCGGATCGGTTGGACGGCCTGCAAAAAGAATTGAGCGCATTGACGGAAGTTTTCGTGATGCCTTTTGATGTGAGAAATGAAGGCGAAGTGAACGACGCATTCGAAGCGCTACCCCATGAGTGGAAAAACATTGATATCCTGATCAACAATGCAGGTCTGGCCATGGGAAAAGCGCACCTCGAAGGTGGGCTCACCGAAGATTGGGACCAGATGCTGGACACGAATGTGAAAGGCCTTCTTTATGTCACCAAAGCGGTGCTTCCTTTGTTGAAGCGCTCCAAAAATGCGCACATCATAAACATCGGATCCATTGCGGGAACGGAGGTATATCCCGGAGGGAATGTTTACTGCGCATCAAAGCATGCCGTAAATGCATTGTCCAAAGCCATGCGCATGGAATTATTGCCACAGGGGATTCGCGTGAGTCAGATCAGACCCGGCTTGGCCGACACTGAATTTTCTGTGGTACGCTACAAAGGCGATGAAGAAAAAGCAAAGCAAGTCTACAATGGGTTTGAAGCGCTCAAAGCAGAAGACATCGCCCGAGCGGCACTTTTCATTCTCGAGTCGCCTAGCCACGTTTGCATCAATGATTTAGAAATTACTCCAACCGCTCAAGCCAATGCCTACCTACTTGAAAAGAATGTTTAGTCCTGTAGGTTTAATCTGGTTGATCTCCGGTTACTGTCTATACGAATAGCCAGACTGACACTTACATTATAGATTCACATATTGTTGACTTAACTTTTCCCGCAATCAATTAGCAGTGGGGGAAGCCTAATAAAAGGTGCCATTGTAGATGCAATACCCTGCTTAGGTGGAAGGCAGGTATTTGATAATTAAAAAAGAAACACACTCCGGTTTTTTGTAATCCCCCTTCAAGAAAGCTCAGGTATGGCGAG
>DATFKV010000170.1:0-6648 GCA_035268465.1 Cryomorphaceae bacterium
CTTAAGCAATCTTTTATCATCGCTTTGATTTCGGGTGTTTTTTACCTTTTTCCTTTTAGCCTGCTGGATGGTTGGTTTACCAATAAGGACGCCGTGCATGTATTTGCCATAGTTAGCCTTATTTTGGTATCAAAGTCGGTAAAAAGGATGGATTCAATCGAAATTTTGAGGTATATTTAGCGACCAATCAAAATTTTGTAAGATGAATTCAATCAAGACTTTCGTAGCCCTGGCTGCTCTATTATTATCAGTCAATGCAGGAGCTCAAGTTGAGCTTCTTCCTAAGTACCCAACCCAAGCAGAACGCTCTTACATGGAAGCAAAGGCCGCTGCCCTCAACTCCAAGACCAAACCTCAAAGACCGGGGAGCACGGAAGATGCTAAAGCCGGCCCCGATAGTTGTGAAGATATTTGTGGCACGCAAGCCCCGTCGGGTTGTTGGTGCGACGATCAATGTCAAGGTTTTGGCGATTGCTGCGATGATTACGAAGAGTTTTGCCTGAATCAGAATTTTACACCTACCCCGTTGGACTTAGTGGTGCCCGGAGAGTTTGAGGAATCTCAAGCCGTCCTTCTGAGATGGACCGGAAACAATTCCAGCAATTCTTTCAAAAAACTTTATGCTGAACTGATTGATGCTATCCAGCAATCAGCTACAGTGTGGATCATGATTAGTAATGGATCTGATAGTACCGGTGTGATCAATAATTTAGCGACATACGGTGTTACTCTTACCAATCACGAGTTTTTAATTGTCCCTACCAATTCCATTTGGACGCGAGATTACGGTCCGTGGGGTTTTTATTACACCGATCAGGATAGTTTGGCAATGGTGGATATGCAATACTATTCTTCTCGACCGCTTGACAATGCCGTTCCGGCCTTCATTGCAGGATACATGGGTTTAGACCACTATACATCAGAAATCAGACACGAAGGTGGAAATCTAATGGTTGATGGTTTTGGTCACGCTTTTCACACGACTTCACTTTTTCAAAACAACGCCAACTTCTTGGGTTGGTCTACGGAGTTTACACGTCAAACGCACGAGGAACTTTTTAGAACCACAAATGTCACAGAACCTACCCGGCTGAATTGCGATGGAGGAACAGGGCATATTGATATGTGGTCTAAGTTAATTGATGAAGAAACGATGATCGTGACGGAATACCCCTCGGTAGTCACTGCATCTGACAAAACCTTGATAGAAGATAACGTGGCGCTTTATGAGGGTGAGACCTCCGTCTACGGATCTCCTTTTAATATTATTCGCTTGCCCATGCCTTTGGCTGACAATGGAAGCTTTTATACCACTTGTAACCAAATAGACAACGATGCACGCGGTTTTGTCAATGGCTTATTTGTAAACGAGACGCTAATCATTCCGATCTACTCAAATGAGAACAGTCCGGCAGCCAATCAGGCTTACGATGAAGCAGCTTTGGATTTGATCCGTGAAGCCTTACCGGGATACAATGTTGTCGGTATCGACGCTCGAGCTTTAACTCCGCTTGGGGGAGCAATACACTGCATTGCCATGCAAATACCGGCAGATAACCCTGTAAGGTTCTTTCATCCGAAAGTCGCCGGACTGCAAAGTGCTCGATCCAATTACCATATACTGGCAGAAATATCCAACAGGAGTGGCATAGCCAATGCTTCATGTTTTTGGAAAGTTAAAGGTGAATTAAGTTGGAACGAGATCGACCTAGCAGATAGCGCCGGATTTTACGTGGGTAATATTCCCAACCCGGGCTTCACCGTTTCCGATACGATTGTATATTACCTCGACGCTACAACCAACAATGGAAAGAATGCCACAAAACCAATCGTTGCTCCTGAAGGATTCTACTCGTTTTTCTTCGATGAGAACTTCACGGGGGGCACGGATTGTTCAGTTCCTGCGGGACTCTTTACTTCGAACATTACAAATAACAGCGCCCGTTTAAATTGGACTCCGGTTCCGTCAGCCACTAGCTACACTATTTCAGGCGGAATATTAGGAGGCGGCACGACCACCATCGAGGTAGCTGCTCCTGCTGACTTCAGACAAGTAAACAATATTCTTCAGCCGGGGTCAACTTATGAGTGGAAGATTAAAGCAAATTGCGGTGTAGAAAGCTCGGTCTTTTCTCCGGCTGTTCAGTTCACAACAAATTGCGGGGCTCCGCAGAACCTCTCAACCTCTAATATCACAAACAATTCGGCAACATTTGAGTGGGACGCGGTGCCCGGAGCATTCGGCTATCAGATTCGTGGTGGAATAGTTGGAGGAGGAACGGCAACGGTCAATTTAGGATCTGCAGCCACATCGTTCAATACTCCTTCGTCACTCCAGTCCGGAGCTAACTACCAGTGGAAAGTTCGCGCTTTCTGCAATTCTACATATAGTCAAGTCTCACCTTGGAGCGTGGATGCATTCTTCACCACTGCCGTGGGAATGGCAGCAAATGAAGTAATGGATATTGAAGCAAAAGTATTTCCCAATCCAAACACCGGAAGTTTCCGATTGGTCGTTGAAAATGCAAACGCGGGTGCACAAGTTATACTTTACGACCTGATGGGCAGAGTCATCATTTCTACTATGCTCGAAGGTGTTCAGGAAAGTTTGGGAGTCATGGAATTCTCAGGAATATCTGAAGGCGTGTACTTATTAAAGGTAGAAGAAGACAACAAGTCAGAAGTTGTAAAGGTATTTGTACGTTAATCCGAACATATTCGGGGTGGGGGAGCGTCGTCTTTCTCCACCCCAAACCATACAGACGCGTAATTTCCGGTGATAGCGATGCCTACTGCATTCCACTCTACTTCTGCGAAGGACATTTTGTTCAGAATGACGTTGCTGTGTCCGGGACTGTCGAGCCACATTCGCAGTGCCGTGTCATGACTAATTTCCTGAGAAAGATCCTCGCCTGACATCCAAAATGCTACAATCTCGTAACCGTCTCCCTTATAATCGGTTATTTCTGCAGGCTTTTTCCACATGCACTCAGCATTGGAGTGGTCGGGGCGGTAGCAGCATGCTTTCCAAACACCTTGATCGGACCAAGAGTGCGGGTTGCAAAGTTTTTCGTCGTAGGGTTTGTTTTCTTGAAGGTCGGCTGCGTGCAGCTTTGCAACTATAGTTAAGTTTCGAGAAAGAGATACATCGGAAAGTCCGCTTTCGTTTCTAACAAAGTTGATTTGCTCAAATAGTGATTTCTCATTAGCCGAAAGGCACAAGTCATCGATGGAGTCGGAAGGTGACATGCCAATGAGAAAAAATGTCAAGAGGTAATAGATCATCTCAAAAGTTTCATTACCAACGCACAATCACAGCGGATTATTTTTTCGCGTGTTCGGGAATTGGAATTCTGATTTCAAACGTTGTACATTTGGTTAAAGGAATAATATTCCCACAAAAAAATGCGCATTATTTACGTTTACGATGCCCTCTGCGGTTGGTGTTATGGCTTTAGTCCGGTTATCAATCGACTATACAATGAGTATAGATCATCTTTGACCTTGGAGGTCATTTCAGGAGGTATGATAACAGGAAAAAGAACCGGCCCGATAGGAGAAGTAGCTGCGTATATTGCTGAAGCTTACAAAACGGTAGAGGAGAAGACGGGGGTGAAATTTGGTTCTGCTTTTCTGGAAAATACACTAATAGAAGGAAAAGTGATTTTTGACTCTTTCCCACCTTCCAAGGCCCTGAAAATATTCAAAGAACTTAAAGAGGAAAAGGCACTTGAATTTGCTTCTGACATTCAAAATGCCATCTATCGCGATGGCCTTGATCCAAATGAGGTAAACTTCTACGCTGAACTAGCCTTACAATACGGTGTCTCCAAAAGAGACTTTGAAATACTTTGGTCGTCAGTTGACTATGAGGTAAGGACTCGAGAGGATTTTATTTACGCTCAGCAGCTCAAAGTCACCGGCTATCCTACCGTATTTGTCGAAATCGACAATACCTACCACGTGATCGCCAGAGGGTACACTTCTTACACTGTCCTGCGCGATCGATTAGAGCATCTGGTTGGTTTTGCCGAGCTGAATTGAATGATTGAATAGGACCGACTAGATCGAATTTTTCAATTCCTCAATCTCCTCAGGTTTCCCGAAGAAGAAAATTTTACTGTCATCGGTTATTTCATATTCGTCAGAAGGGTTCATTACATATTCGAAGTCAGGAGACATGATACCGACTACTTTGCAACGGGTGTGTAATGCTTTGATAATTCCACCGATGGTCTTTGGTGTATTTTCACAGGGAAGTTTCTCAATATCCACTTCCATCAAATAGCCGTTATTACCATCTCTCATTGAAACGGTATCAATGAATCGATTGATATTGTGATCGATGATAAACCCGGCCATTCTGGCACCACCAACTTTGTCGGGTAGAATGACAACGTTTGCGCCGGCAATCTTCAACTTCGACTCTGAAGAATCTTGGGTGCATCGACTTACAATACGAATATCGCCGTTGAGTTCTCTTGCGGTCAAAACCACAAAAACATTGTCGGTATCCTTGGGAAGTGCCGTTACCAAAGCAGCCGCTCTTTCAATACCTGCATTGAGCAGCGACTCTTCTTCCGTGGCATCTCCCTCTATGTAGAACAAGCCTTCATCTTGAAGCCGATCCGTCACTTCAGGTCTTTTTTCGATAACCACCACATTTCGATTATCGGCCAGGAGATTTTCCAATGATTCCATTCCATTGCGACCGGCGCCACACAAAACGACATGGCCTTCGAGGTTTTTTATTCTGCTGTCCATCTTATACTTTTTGTAGTAGCGTTGAAAAGTTCCGGTGAGTATATACTTTGATAAGGAAGAGACTGTATATGCAAACGTACCGAAACTGACTAAAATCAAAAAAGCGGTGAAATATCTGCCTCCAATACTGAGTTCACGAACTTCCTTAAAACCTACGGTCGAAACGGTAATAACCGTCATATACATAGCTTCAGAGAAAGTGTAATCTTCAATAAGAATGAATCCTAAAATACCTAAGGCAAAGATGCCCACGATAATTGCGAGGGCGTAATACAGTTCCTTGAGGTATTTGAAACTCGGTAGCATTGAGCCGTAGATTTATGGTGTCAATATTAAAGATTCCCGGCAGTAAAAGTGTGGTTCTCAGAAATGATCACAGGAAAATAAGCCTTTTTCATTTTGAGTATTAAGTTGTCATATCTTCCCTCGGGCTCTCCATCCAGTTGAAGTAGCCGTTTTTCGGTGAGAGAAATCTTTGCTTCTTTCAGTTGGAGGATTTTGGTGTCTTCGCCATTTGCAACTTCTTTGTTCAAAAGTGTCAGGCCTTTTCTCAGTATGGTAGAAACACTCATTTTGTCTATCAAAATCAACTCAAACAATCCATCAAACGGATTGCCATAACCTGTCAGATAAACGCCTGTTCCATAGCGTCTACAGTTACCTATTCCCACCATTACCACCTCTCCTTCAAACAGACGCTTACCCTCACTTTCCACCTGCACCTGAAAAGGCTGGGTCTCGGCCAAGGCTTTGGTAAGATGCTTGGCATAGGTAAGCATTCCGCGGCTCTCGTCCTCATCAAAATCTTTGACGATCTCTGCGTTGATTCCTACATCGCCCAAATGAACGCAATGCATGTGGTCATTCACACAGATAGCATCCAAGTGGTGAACTTTGGTAGTTTTTAGAAAAAGCTCTAATGCAACAGAATAATTTTTGGGTATGCCGAGCTCCAGCGCCAAGCCATTGGCCGACCCCATGGGGATCAGTCCCACGGGAATATTTTTGCCTTCAGCACTTTCACAGCAGAGAATGAAGTTTCCGTCGCCGCCTAAGCTCAATAAACGATCAGGTGAGTTTTCATGGATTTCTTTCCTAATTCTTTCCAAGTCATTTTCTCCGGTGGTCTTGAATACTTTTACTTCATGTCCTTCCTCGTTGCAGCGGTTCACCGCTGTTGCGGTAAATTCCTCTTTGTTGATGTCTCCTGAAATCGGATTAACTACCAATAGAATTTTCACGACCTATATGATTTACGATTGGTTCAATTTCCTTAAATTCTGAATAGTGTTTAAATCGAACTTTTGACTCAGTTAAAAGTCGGAGATTTTCTATTTCTTCCGTGTTATGACCAGAGCCTGTTTTCCTAATTAAAATGGCGTCGATTTGTTCGGGATAGCTTTCGAGTATGGTGGTAAAGGCAAGAGGGTCTTGTTGTGAATCATCTCCAAATAGCGCAAACTTCGTGTCGGGAAAGTGCGAGATCAACCGAGACATTCGGTCCACTTTGTAATTTTCACGAGCTTTGGATCTGAGCAATTCTTTCCAATGTGTATATGGCCTCAAAAATATCGGGCCTATTGGTAGCTCGTGGAAAATGAGAAAATTTGCTATAGTGGCAAACAGATTCTGCTCACTCGCTGAAACGTAGGCAAAAGGTATACCCATAGTCGAAAGTCGTCGATAGGCTTTTTCACTTTCCTCAACGAAATTTCTTTTGGCCGTTTGCCGAAAGAGCATGAGCCATATTTTTGAAAAGAACTTCTCGGAATTTGAAACCAAGATGGTATCATCGATATCCGAAATAACCATATAAGGAGATTTTTTCCTGTCAAAGGCGGTCGGGTAAGTTTGCGCTTGCTTGATCTTCTTGCCGTGCGAATC
>DATFKV010000171.1:0-6783 GCA_035268465.1 Cryomorphaceae bacterium
AACGGAATTTGTCTTTGAGGAAGTCGAAGGCTATTCGCTAGTGGGGAAGCCGACCGAGAGCAAGCCAAAAACGGAATACGACCCCGTATTCGACATGGAGATCGATTTTTTTGAGAAAGAGGCTCGCTTCACCCGGAAGATTAAGAAAGAATCAATTGCCACCATTTCCGTCAAAGGCTATGTGAATTACATGGTATGCGATGAGTCGAAATGCATCATGGAGCAAGCAGAATTCAGCTTCACTGTAAAAGGAGGTTCTGAAATTTCAACTGCTGATGAAGCGATCGGGGAAGAGTCTTCTGAAGAGAAGCGTTCGTATTGGGGCATTTTTCTGATTTCTTTTTTCAGCGGCTTTGCGGCCTTACTTACCCCTTGTGTTTTTCCCATGATTCCGATGACCGTCAGCTTTTTCACAAAGCAGAGCAAGAATCGCGCACAGGGAATAAAGAATTCAATCATCTACGGGATATCAATCATTGTCATTTATGTAGTTCTTGGGGTGGTTGTTACCGCCATTTTTGGCGCCTCCGTATTGTCAGAGCTGTCAACCGACCCATGGTTCAACCTGCTCTTTTTTGCCCTCCTCATTGTGTTTGCCATTTCTTTTTTGGGAGCTTTCGAGATTACACTTCCCAATTCGTGGATTAGCAAAGCCGACTCCAAAGCCGACAAAGGTGGTTTGATCGGAATCTTTTTTATGGCCTTTGTGTTGGCATTGGTTTCTTTTTCGTGCACGGGTCCGATAGTAGGAACATTGATCGTTGAGGCTGCTTCAATTGGCGGGACCGCACCTGTTATCGGCATGCTTGGTTTCTCTTTGGCTATAGCGCTGCCATTTGGTCTTTTCGCCGCTTTCCCGGGATGGATGAATTCACTCCCGAAATCGGGTGGCTGGTTGAATTCAGTTAAAGTGGTTCTTGGGTTTTTAGAATTGGCATTGGCATTTAAATTTTTATCAAATGCCGATATGGTGCTTCAATTGCACTTGCTGGAAAGAGAAGTTTTCATTGCCATTTGGATCGTCATTTTCGGATTGTTGACCATGTACCTTCTGGGCAAACTCAAATTGCCTCACGATAGCGATTTGCAACACATTTCTGTGTCAAGGTTGCTTTTGGCCGTCGTTACCGGGTTTTTTACCGTTTACATGATTCCGGGTCTATGGGGTGCACCGCTCAAGTTGATCGCTGCTTTCCCGCCACCACTTCAGTACAGTGAAAGTCCGATGGGTGTTGGTTTCACCGGTGGGGGTGGCGCTGTCGCTGACGGTCATAGCGCAGATCAACACGTAGGACCGCAAGGTATTCTCGTTTATCACGATTATGAGAAAGGCATGGCTCATGCCAAAGAAACAGGCAAACCTCTGATGCTGGATTTTACCGGTTGGGCTTGTGTCAATTGCCGAAAAATGGAGCAGCAAGTCTGGTCTGATCCTGAAATTAAATCGATGTTGGCCAATGACGTTGTCTTGGTTTCTCTCTACGTGGATGAAAAGACCCCACTTCCGGAGGATGAGCAGATCACAGTTGAGCTCACGGGAGGAAGAGAGAAGAAGTTGCGCAATGTCGGAAACAAATGGGCAGCCTTTCAGGAGCTCGAATACGGCGTAAATGCGCAACCTTACTATGTGCTTTTGGATCACCAAGGAGATAAGTTGATTGAGCCTTCCAATTATCAGGACTACGGAACAGTGGAAGAGTTTAAGGATTGGTTGGTCAGAGGCTTGAAGAAATACAAGAACGAGTAGGCACATGGCTACCTACGCTCAAATAGACACATCCCAATTTCCCTTAGTTGTCATCACTTTTATGGAAAAAACATCGAGCGATGAAGATTTTGAGCGGTATCTCAGTGAAATGAAGGATTTATATGAGGCACGCAAAAATCTAGCGATCATTTTTGATGCCCGCAACGCTCCCTTGCCATCATTGAAACAACAGCAAAAGCAGGCGGCATGGCTTAGAAGGAATAATGATCTGCTCAACGAATTTTGCGCAGGCACGGCTTATGTCATAACAAAGGGGACGGTTCGCATGATTCTTCGCGTGATATTTTCGATAACCCCGCAGGCGGCTCCCTACAAAGTTTGCAGCAATATGAATGATGCCGAAGAGTGGGCTCGCGCTCAACTATCTGCTTGAAGTTTCCTTACATTTGATTTATGGACCATCCCCTGAAAGCTCATTTTACCGAAGCCAATGAAGTGCTCAACAGAATTTTGGCCGACCCCTCTTTCTTTGAAAATGTCGAAGCGGCCGGAGCGGCCATGGTGAAATCACTGAACAACGGGGGCAAAATCATTTCTTGCGGCAATGGCGGATCCATGTGCGATGCCATGCACTTTGCCGAAGAGTTGACGGGTCGGTACCGCGATAACCGTAAGGCTATTCCCGCCATTTCCATTTCTGATCCTTCTCACTTGGCTTGTGTGGCCAATGATTATGGATACGAATATGTTTTTTCGCGCTACGTTGAAGCCTTGGGAAACGAAGGGGACATCTTGCTAGGCATCAGCACCAGCGGAAACTCAGGCAATGTGGTGAAGGCTTTTGAGGTCGGAAAAGCCAAAGGGATGAAGCTAATTTCCCTTACGGGAAATGACGGAGGCAAATTGGCCGGCTTGAGTGACGTGGAGATTCGAGTGCCACACAAGGGTTATGCCGATCGCATTCAGGAGGTTCACATTAAAGTGATTCATTCATTAATTGACTATATTGAGCGTCACATCGCTTAAAAGTGCTAGCCAATAAAGTCCGTTTTTCACTTCCAAGAACAAATTTGGGATTTTTAGTCTAGCCCTTTGGCTAAAAACAGAATCACATTATGTTAGTCAAGACATACGGAAGCGCGGTGTATGGAGTGGATGCAATCACCATCACCGTTGAAGTCAATATTTCAGGAGGAATAACTTTTCATTTGGTAGGCCTGCCGGATAGTGCCGTAAAAGAAAGTCAGCAAAGAATCGATGCGGCACTTTCGAACAACGGATTCAAATTGCCGGGAAAGAAAATTACCATCAACATGGCCCCCGCCGATATTCGCAAAGAAGGCTCGGCATACGACTTGCCTTTGGCGCTTGGAATATTGGCGGCCAGCACCCAGATTTCTGCGCCACATTTGGAGGATTACCTCATCATGGGTGAGCTCTCTTTGGATGGTGGGCTCCAGCCGATCAAGGGTGCGTTGCCCATGGCCATAAAGGCACGCGATGATGGCTTCAAGGCTTTTATCCTGCCTATTCAAAATGCCCGAGAGGCGGCAGTAGTTGAAGGCATCGACGTGTTTGGCGTGGAAACTCTTAACCAAGCCATCGACTTGGTCAGTGAAGTTGGAATTCCCGAACCCGTGGTAGTTGACGTAGCCGAAGTTTTTTCCGAAAGGGAATCGCATGCTTCCGTTGATTTTAGCGATGTAAAAGGGCAGGAGAATGTCAAAAGAGCTTTGGAAATCGCGGCTGCGGGTGGTCATAACATCATTTTGATCGGCCCGCCGGGTGTCGGCAAGACCATGCTGGCAAAACGAATTCCCACCATTCTTCCTCCGCTTACACTCGAAGAAGCATTGGAAACCACCAAAATTCATTCGGTGAGTGGATTGTTGGGATCACACGATTCTTTGATTACCGAAAGACCATTCCGAAATCCCCACCACACCGTATCTGATGTGGCGCTGGTGGGAGGAGGTAGCAATCCCAAGCCCGGAGAGATCTCACTGGCCCACAACGGTATCCTTTTTCTCGATGAACTCCCTGAGTTTAAACGATCGGTTCTGGAGGTCCTGCGCCAGCCTTTGGAAGATCGAGTAGTCACCATTTCACGAGCCAAAATTTCTGTAGATTACCCTTCTTCCTTTATGCTCATTGCTTCCATGAATCCATCTCCGAGTGGAGATTTTTTCCAACCGGGAGAATCTGCGGACAGCGAATTTGCCGTAAGGCGATACCTCGCCAAGATTTCGGGCCCCTTGCTCGACAGGATAGACCTCCACATTGAAGTCAACCCCGTGCCTTTCGAAGAGCTGCGCAATCGGGAAAATGGAGAGGGATCAAAGACCATTCGCGAGCGAGTGGTGAAGGCCCGCAATATTCAAACGGAAAGATACAAGGACGAAAAGGAGATATATGCCAATGCACAGCTCAGCCCCAAGTTGCAGAAGAAGCACTGCGAAATTGACTCGGCGGGAGAGGCTTTATTGAAAAATGCAGTGGAGAGACTAGGGTTTTCGGCTCGTTCTTATGCTCGGATTCTGAAAGTAGCACGTACTATAGCTGATTTGGATGGGTCCGAAAATATTGCCACTCAACACTTAGCAGAAGCGATTCAATATCGATCACTGGATCGGGACGGATGGATGATGTAAATTTGCGACGCTAAACCAAAGTCAGGGAAACTTTTGGCACTTGTTTCCCGTAAGAATTTCTAAAATACTCAGTGCTATGCGAGGACTTCTTATCATCTCGATACTCTTCTTTCAGTTTGGATTCGTAACTGCTGCGACCCATGGCGGTGATGGTGCAATTTATCTCGACGAGCGGATGAAGGAAACCAAAAAGAAAGACGCCACTTATTATTGTGAGTTGGTAGGCATTACCAATGAAATGTATCATTATAAGGCTTACTTTCTTTCAGGCGAGCTCAAAATGGAAGGCTGGTATGCCGACGAAAAGATGCAAAAGCCTCACGGGTTTTTTACCTATTACTATCAAACAGGCGAGATAGAATCAAAAGGAGAATTTCGCGACGGGCACAAATACGGCATCTGGCAGCGCTACGATCGCTATGGAAATGAGAAGCCGGAAAAGGTCTATGCCTTTTTGCCCATGCTCAAAGAGCTGGAGAAAGCGAAAGAAGAATAAGTAAAATCCAATTGAAAAAATTCAAAGCCATCTGCTATTCGTTGATGGCTTTTTTCTTGCCTTCAACTATCGAGAACAGAAAAGCGAGAATCATCACCAATCCACAACCGATAAAATTGAAGTAGAGATAGGAGATGTTTTCCGACTCGAACTGATAAAGGGTTAGAATAAATGCCTGGGTCAAGACAGCTGCAAAAAAGACGGCATTTCCTCTGACCCGCTTCAGAAAGAAAGCCGTCAGGAAAATACCCAGAATCGTTCCATAGAAGAGGCTTCCCAAGATATTTACAGCTTCAATCAGGTTTTCGAACAAGTCGGCGTAAAGGGCAAAACCTACGGCAAGTAAACCCCAGAAGGCGGTGAGCACTTTTGACATGATGAGGTAGTGCTTATCATCCCCGTCCTTTTTAATGATTCTTTTATAAAAATCTACCGAGGTGGTTGAACCCAATGCATTGAGTTCGCCTGCCGTGCTCGACATGGCTGCCGAGATGATGACTGCCAAAAGCAAACCCACCAGTCCCGATGGCATGAAATTCAAAATGTAACTGATGAAAACGTAATCCGAATCTTTCTGGGTGTTTTTTGGAAAAGCCTGTTCAACCAAAGCCTTGGCTTCATCGCGTTTCTCGAAGGCTTGAGATTTTAGCTGATTGAGGTTTTCTTCCGCAATGCGTGTGCTCTCTGGAGTTCCGCCTTCTTGTGCTGCCAGCAGTTGGAGCGCTGCCTCTTTCTTTTGAGCGTGAATCTCGTAATGCGCTGTTCTGAGTTCTTCCAGATCAGCTTTGTATTCCGTCCCTTCGACCAATTCTAGCGAAGTGGTATCGAAGAGGACATCGTGCGGTTGAAACTGGTAAAAGACAAACACCATAACCCCTGTGAGCAAAATGAAAAACTGCATGGGGATTTTGAGAATGGCATTGAACATCAATCCCATTCGGCTTTCTCTAACGGAAGCTCCTCCAAGATACCGCTGAACTTGTGATTGATCGGTGCCGAAATAAGATAAGGCCAGAAAAAATCCACCCGTTATTCCCGACCAAAACGTGTAGCGTTTGTTGACGTCGAAGCTGAAATCAATCGCTTCTGTTTTCCCCATTTTACCCGCCAATTGAAGGCCGTCCAAGAACCCGACTTCGCTCGGCAGGTTGTGAATGATGGTTCCGAAGGCCACGGCCATTCCAAAAAGGATTACCGCCATTTGCCACTTCTGGGTTAAGCTTACCGCTTTCGTTCCACCCGATACGGTGTAAATGATTACCAATACCCCCACTACAATGATGGTACCGCTGAGGTTCCATCCCAAAACGGATGAGAGCACAATGGCAGGTGCGTAAATAGTGATACCCGCGGCGAGACCCCGCTGGACCAAGAAGAGGAATGCAGCCAACATTCGGCTTTTTAAGTCAAACCGCTTTTCGAGGTATTCGTAAGCGGTGTAAACTTTTAGTTTGTAGTAAATCGGAATGAAAACCGCCGATACCACAATCAAGGCAAATGGCAGTCCCAGGTAGTTTTGGACAAACGCCATTCCCGACTCATAGGCTTGACCGGGGGTGCTCAGAAAAGTAATGGCGCTGGCTTGAGTAGCCATGACTGAAAGGCCGATGGTGGCCCACTTCATATTTTTGTCTCCCAGAAGATAACCCTGAATGTCCTTATTCTTTCTGGTCTTGTAGGTGCCATATGCTACAATAAACAAAAGGGTACCTCCCAGCACGAAATAGTCTAAAACCGTCATGCTGTGTAGCTAGTGAATAGGTACATAAAAAGGCAGAAAAGCACGAAAAATCCAATGACCAATAGGTACACTTTTCTCCAATTCGTACTGTCAGGGGGTTTATTCGTTTCCTCCATCCTGCGATTTTGACAATGCCAGAATATTTGAAAGCAAGCGGTATGCACCGGAGACTCCGGCGGGTAATTCT
>DATFKV010000172.1:0-2616 GCA_035268465.1 Cryomorphaceae bacterium
ACCATTTCCATGGTGTTTTGCAAGTGCACATTGTCGTCGGCTGAGCCATGAACGAGCAGGTAATCTCCTTCCAACAAGTCTACGAAGTTAATCGGAGAGTTGTCGTCGTATCCCGACGGGTTTTCCTGAGGGGTGCGCATAAATCGTTCTGTGTAAACCGAATCGTAAAAACGCCAATTGGTAACGGGTGCTACAGCTATGGCCAAATCGAAGTACTCATGTCCTTTGGTAATGGCCAATGAACTCATATAACCACCGTAGCTCCAACCCATTATTCCGACCCTGTTTTCATCAATAAAGTCTTTACTTCCGAAGTGCTTAGCCGCCGAAATCAAATCTTCCGTTTCGAATTTTCCCAACTCCAAATAGGTGCTGTGCTTAAAGTCGCGACCGCGATACATGGTGCCTCGTGGATCGACGGATATAACGACTATTCCCTGCTGAGCCAATAATTGATGCCAAAAGTAATTGCTACCGCCCCAAGATTTTTTTACCTCATTCTTTCCGGGCCCCCCGTAAACCATGAACATAACGGGGTATTCTTTGCTCTGATCAAATTCGGGTGGCTTTATCATCCAGTAGTTCAGAGATTCTCCGCTCTCAATCTCAAAAGTTCCGAATTCTTTGGGGCTGAGGTTCCTCTCAGCCAATCTCGCTTTGAGCTCCTCGTTCATTTCCAAATCTCGAACGTGTTTGCCCTCGTCGGTGTAGAGCTCGATCTGATAGGGTAGTTCAGGACCTGACTGGTAATTGATGAAGTAGTCGAATGTCGCTGAAAAAGCTGCGTCATTCATATTGGCGTTATCGGTCAATTTATTCAGCTCCTCCCGATTGTCTTTTTCAGGAACGACCGCACTGTTTGTTTTCTTGAATTTTTTTATCGCTTTTTTGAAATCGGTACTGTAAATCGCTCTTGCAAGCGGTCCTTCAACGGCGGCCGAAAAGAAGATTTTTCCGTTTGGTTGATCCACTCCGTAAAACTCGACAACATCCCACGGCCCTTTGGTCAATTGAGCAACTTCTTCGCCATCTGTGGTGTAGAGATAAATGTGATTGAAGCCATCTTTTTCGCTATTCCAAAAGAAATAGTTTCCGTCTTCGGTAAAGATCAGGTTGTCGTTTATTTCTATGTAAGTTTTGCTCTCTTCGTGATAGAATGATTCAGTCGGGATTAAACCGTCCGTGTTTTCATCCGTTTTTGCCATTAGAAAATCCAGCTCATTCTGGTGGCGGTTCATCCTCATGATGGCAAGACGATTCTCCTTCTCGGTCCATTTGATTCTGGGTATGTATTGGTCGGAATCGGGATTGATGTCAATTTCCTCGGAGTCATTCTCGTCCAACGAATAGACGAAAAGCCGTACCTCTGAATTTTCTTCTCCCGCTTTTGGATATTTGAATTCAAACTCTTCCGGGTACAAGCCCGAATAGATTGCCATTTCAAACTCGGGCACATCGGTTTCGTCAAAACGGTAGTAGGCTATCTGCTCTCCGTTCGGCGACCAATAAAAACCCCGGTGGAAGCTAAATTCTTCTTCGTAAACCCAATCTACCGCACCGTTGATGATTTCGTCATCTTCTCCATCCTCGGTGATTTGAATTTCCTCACCCGTTTCAAGATCGAAAATGAACAGGTTATTTTCTCTTACAAAGGCAACCTTGTTTTCAGTAGGAGAGAGGGAGGCGAGTTGTTGCTTACCCTTTGCAAAATCGGTAATGGGCTGAAGCTTCTTTGAATCGATTGTATAGATGAAATGGTTCGCGCGTGTGGAGTGTCGATAGATGCGCTCTTCTTCCGTGGCCAAGAGAATTTTGCTTTCGTCGGTGTTGAAGCTATAAGATGAGAATTGGACAGACTTGCCATTGTAGCTGAGCTTAGGCGATGAAACCAACGTATCAACCGCTTCCCCGGTCTTGTACGAATACTTTACTACATGCTGACCATTGTCTCTTATCAGACTCGTATAATGGAGTCCATCATCCATACTTCTGACCCCGGAAACATATTTCGGGCTAAATTCTCCGGATTTCCAGATATCTTCCAGAGTGATGGGATCTTGGCTGAATCCATTGATTGTCAGTATACAGATGGCAAAGAAACAGGCAACCTTCTTCATTAAAAAGCAACTTAAAAAATACGGAGGCCGAATATAGAAAAAAGGCGACAAACCTTAGGACGCATTGTGTCTTTGATTGTCTCTCTTGATTTGTCCCCTGTGTAGGGGACAAAATGGCGAATGCAAAAATTTAAGGTGATATCGTAAGATTATGAAAAACAATGTCTTGAAGCTTTTTAGAAAAAAATCAGATTTTTTTTACCCTCACTTTGGTTGCAGGAATAAAAAGATTCTTTTACATTTGAAGTACTTGGAAAAGACGCTTAGGGACTACCTCCTTATCATTCTTTCATCGTCTCACTCTAAATTTAGTCTCTAAGTTTTTCAAGATAGTTTTTCTGTTTCATAGCCTCGAAAGCTCTTCAAACGTGAAGAGCTTTCGAGTTTTAAAACAGTTAGTAATGGTCTTGAGACTTGAATTTCACCTCTCTTTGATCCTTTGGAGCCAGCGAAACTCTTTATTCATTTCTTTGAATACAATTCGAATAAATGAATAAAC
>DATFKV010000173.1:0-2054 GCA_035268465.1 Cryomorphaceae bacterium
CTTTTCCTATATCGTGTAGCAGACCTGCTCTCTTGGCCAATTTGGTATTGAGGCCCAGCTCAGCAGCCATGGTAGAGGTAAGGTTGGCCACCTCGCGACTGTGCTGCAGCAAGTTCTGTCCGTAAGAAGAGCGGTATTTCATCCTCCCCACCATACGAACGAGCTGTGGGTGCAATCCGTGAATTCCCAAATCGATGCAGGTTCGTTTTCCCGTCTCTGCAATTTCCTCTTCGATTTGTTTGGATACTTTTTTTACGACCTCTTCGATTCTCGCGGGGTGAATTCTACCGTCGCTTACCAATTGGTGAAGTGCCAGTCTGGAAATCTCCCTTCTCACCGGGTCAAAGCAGCTTAAAATAATCGCCTCAGGTGTATCATCAACGATGATCTCTACACCCGTTGCAGCTTCTAGTGCACGAATGTTTCTTCCTTCGCGACCAATGATTCGTCCTTTGATTTCGTCGTTTTCGATGTTGAACACCGAAACGGAATTTTCAACAGCTTGCTCTGAAGCTACCCGTTGAATACTCTGAATCACAACTTTCTTTGCATCTGCGCTGGCCGTCAGCTTCGCTTCATCGATGATCGTTTTGATGTGCGTCATTGCTTCGGTACGCGCTTCGTCCTTGAGGGCTTTCATGAGCTCGGCCTTCGCATCTTCTGCCGAGTAATTGGCCGTTTTTTCAAGTTGAGCCACATTTTGGGCGTGGGCTTTTTCGAGGTCCTTTTTTCGTTTTTCTACAATTTCCAATTGCTTTTCGAGATTGGCCTTGATGGCTGCCGTCTCTTTTTCGGCTTTCTTGCTCTGTTCAGCCTGCTTGCTCAAATTTGCCTCACGGGATTTCATTCGGTCCTCGGCGCTTTGAATCTTGCGGTTGCGGTCTTTGATGACCTTTTCGTGCTCTTCTTTGAGTTGATAAAATTTCTCCTTTGCTTGGAGCATCTTATCTTTTTTAATGGCTTCTCCTTCTTTTTCAGCCTCCGTGAGGATGGAGTTTTTCTTTTTGGTCAAAACGGCGTTAACCGCCAACCATGCGATCCCTCCGCCGACTATGACGCCGGCGAGTAGGCCAATGAGTAAACTTGTTATATCCATATCTTATTTTTTTTATGCCCTCCGAGGAGGGCGCGATACGGAAGATAGTTAGAGCAAATTGTCGATGAGTTGTTCAATTTCGTTGATTTCGCGATCATCAACTGCCGACCCTTGAGGGGCCGACGTGTCCACTTCTGCCAATTTGGTAGACAACTGTAAAGCTGTCATGGCAAGCAAATCTTGCTTGTCCTTCACGGCGTAATTCTCCAAGAGGTGTTTTACGCTATCGTCTACATTTTTGGCGGCAGCCCGAACCATCTCTTCTTCTTCCGGCTTCACCGAAATCGGATATATTCGTCCTGCTATGGTCACCTTTATTGATTTCTCGCTCATAGCGAATCATCTATCTATTTAAAAGCGCAATGCACTTATCTATCTCCCGCACCAATTCATTAACTCTGAATTTCATTTCGGCTTTATCTCCCGTGCTACTCACGAGAGTTTTCGCCAATTTTACGCGGTCGTATTCCTTTTCAAGGTTTTGGCTTTTGGTTTTAGCCTCTTTCAATTCTAACTCCAACTGAGCTGCCTTCTCTCTCAATAGGGCATTATCAGCCTCCAGACGATCCTGCTTAGTCTTGATTTTGACCAGCTTATCCTTTATGGAGCTTAATTGTAGGGAAACTTCACCCTTTTCCATGTACCTCAAAAAGCTTTAACGTTGTACAAATGTAAATTGGTGTACAAGATTAACAAAAAGCTTTGGTTTTAAAGGGGTCAAATGTTTTCACTTTGCTTTGTTCACATTTCTTAAAGGCATGGCTCGGTAATTGTCAGTAGCTGTGCTTATTCTTAGCTTCGCAATTCCATTCATGAGAAACTCAATTCTTTTCTTTTTTACGATTCTTTCTATCAGCGCTTTTGGTCAAGAAGATTCGGCCAACTTTGCCGCCCCGCTTGACATTCCGCTTTACTTGTCGGGAAATTTCGCAGAAATACGCAGAAATCATTTCCACAC
>DATFKV010000174.1:0-4379 GCA_035268465.1 Cryomorphaceae bacterium
ATATGGATTGTGAACAAAGTTTGCCATAACAAAAAAATCCAACACTATTTCTAGTATTGGATTTCTATTCCTGCTCCCCCTCTTGGACTCGAACCAAGGACCCTCTGATTAACAGTCAGATGCTCTAACCAGCTGAGCTAAGGAGGAATAAATGCTTTTGTACCAATTTCTAACCAAAGTAAATCTTTCGTCAAAGATCTTTTCAAAAATCGGAGTGCAAGATTACAGCAAAAGTTGGGAATTACCAATATCTTTGCGCAAAATTTTCTGTACAAAATGAGTCTGATCGTAGTAGGAACAGTAGCATTTGACCAAATCGAAACGCCATTTGGTAATTCTGATAAGATAGTAGGAGGTGCGGCTTCTTATATTAGCCTTGCGGCTTCATATCTTACCGGTATGGATATCAACTTGGTATCCGTAATCGGAGATGATTTTCCAAACGCATTTTTAGATAAATTAAAAGCGAAAGGAATAAACCAAGAAGGATTGCAAATCAAGAAGGGAGAGAAATCTTTCTTTTGGTCTGGAAAGTACCATTACGACATGAACTCGCGAGATACGCTCGACACGCAGTTAAATGTTTTAGCCGACTTTGATCCCGTTCTTCCTGAGAGCTATAAAAACTGTGAGTATTTGATGCTGGGAAACCTAGATCCGGCAGTTCAGCTGAGTGTTATCGAACAGTTGAATCAAAGACCTAAGCTCATTGTCCTCGACACCATGAATTTTTGGATGGACATTGCCATGGAAAAGCTCAAAGAAGTTATTGCTAGGGTCGACGTGCTCACTATAAACGACGAAGAGGCGAGACAGCTTAGTGGTGAATATTCTCTTGTGAAAGCAGCGAATAAAATTCTGACGATGGGGCCGTCTTACCTTGTCATTAAAAAAGGAGAAAACGGAGCGCTTTTAGTAAATCACGAAGGAATGTTCTTCTCGCCCGCTCTTCCTCTCGAAGAAGTAAAGGATCCTACTGGGGCCGGTGACACATTTGCAGGTGGCTTTATCGGCTATTTAGCCCAATCAGGAGATCTCTCTTTTGAGAACATGAAACGAGCAGTAGTTTTGGGTTCTGCCATGGCTAGTTTCACCGTAGAGGAGTTTGGTACGGATCGTTTGCTGAACTTAGATGAACGAGAAATCGATGTAAGAATTCAAAGATTCGTTGACTTAGTGGATTTTGACATACTGCTCACTCAGTAGAAAACATTCCGTTTTCAGCCGATTGGGATTCATACCCTTCATCAGGAGGCAGGTTAGGCTTTTGAGCGGCAGCTACTGCCATTTTATCGCATTTCTCGTTGTACACATTTCCCGCATGGCCTTTGACCCATTCAAACTTGACCTTGTGGTTGCGAGCCACGGCTAAGAATCGTTTCCAAAGATCAGGATTTTTCTTTTTGGCAAAACCTTTCTTTTGCCAAGCATAAACCCATCCTTTTTCTACAGCATCCACTACGTACTTGCTGTCGCTGAATACAAGAACCTCGCAGGGTTTTTTAAGGGCTTCCAACGCTTTAATCACACTTAATAACTCCATCCGATTGTTGGTGGTTCGTCTGAACCCTTCAGACAACTTCTTTTCGTGCCCTTTTTCAGAAATCAAGACAGCACCATAACCACCAGGACCGGGGTTGCCCCTGGAAGAACCATCCGTATAAATGACCACTTTCATTTCCGAAGTTTTTCTATTTCGGCCTCAATGACCTTCGGAAAGTACTCATGCTCCAAAACTTGAATCTTATGTTTGAGGGAATCTACTGAGTCATCCTTGCTTATTGATACTTCCTTTTGAAATACAATTTCACCTCGGTCGTATTCATTATTCACTTGGTGAATGGTAATACCCGTCTTTTCTTTACCGGCATTCAAAACCGCTTGATGCACATGGTCACCGTACATACCCTTTCCTCCAAACTCCGGAAGGAGAGATGGGTGTATGTTTAGGATCCTGCCTTCAAATGACGCCACCACCTCTTCAGGGAGTTTTAGAAGAAATCCCGCCAAAACGAGAAACTCAATTTTTCTCGAGCGGAGATTATTTAATAGATCTTCTGTCTCATTTAAAAATTGTGAGCGTGTAAAAACCACCGAATCAATCAAATTTTTCTCAGCGATAGCCAAAACACCTGCAGATTCTTTATTGCTCAGGACTAAATCCACTGAAATGTCGGCGCGACTACCAAAGAATTCAATGATTTTTGCGGCATTCGTTCCTGCGCCGGAAGCGAAAATGGCTATCTTGATCATTTGCTTATTGTAAAAATGCCAAAGCTAATTCATGCCAACAAATGAACCTAAAGTAGATCCGTCAAATCGTTCATATGATTTTATCAAGTATGAGTATGACAAGGTCACCGGTGACGAGATGGTCAAGCGCTCATCGGATTTCAAATCTATCATCCAAAAACGCAGGAGTATTCGTGATTTCAGTTCCGAAGATATTCCACCGGAGGTAATTCATAACGCTATAATGACGGCTTGTTCTGCTCCGTCGGGTGCGAATAAGCAACCATGGCACTTTTGCTTGATTAGAAACTCAAACTTAAAGTCACAAATTCGAAGAAGCGCTGAAGCCGAAGAACTGAAGAGCTACGAAAATAGGATGAGCGAACAATGGCTTAATGATTTAGCTCCACTTGGCACGGATCACATAAAGCCCTTCCTAGAAGAAGCTCCCTATTTAATTGTGATCTTTAAAAAGCCTTATGATGTGGTGGACGGTAAGAAGATTCCCAA
Source organism: Cryomorphaceae bacterium (assembly GCA_035268465.1). GTDB lineage: Bacteria > Bacteroidota > Bacteroidia > Flavobacteriales_D > Cryomorphaceae > JAKVAV01. The sequence goes on from DATFKV010000174.1 coordinate 2,743, forward strand.
CTATTATGTCAACGAAAGCGTCGGTATTGCCGTTGGAATTCTAATTGCCGCGCTACAATATGCGGGATTATCTACCCTTACTCATACACCCAGTCCTATGAATTTCTTGCAGAAACTATTGAAAAGACCGGAGAATGAAAGGGCTTATCTACTTCTGCCTGTGGGGTATCCAAAGAAAAACGCAGAGGTACCCAATATTTATCGAAAGCAAATTAAAAAGGTGATGACTGAATATTTTTAAGTATTTTGCCAATAGGATCATTATTCATTTATTTGCACTCCTAAAATATCTAAACTAAACTGCACTGAAATGTCGGACATAAAGTCGAAAGTAACCAAGATAATCGTTGACAAACTGGGAGTTGACGAATCTGAAGTAACCACAGAAGCCAGCTTCACAAATGATTTGGGTGCTGACTCATTGGATACCGTTGAACTCATAATGGAATTCGAAAAAGAATTTAACATTGCCATTCCCGACGATCAAGCTGAGCAGATCGGTACTGTAGGGCAGGCAGTTGAGTATATCGAAAAGAACACCAACTAAAGCGATTCGTCTTTATGGATTTTAGACGGGTCGTTGTTACCGGATTTGGTGCTCTTACTCCAATAGGGAATTCTGCCGAGGAGTATTTTAACTCGTTGAAAGAAGGCATCAGCGGAGCAGCCCCGATTACTAAATTTGACGCGTCAAAATTTAAAACACACTTCGGTTGTGAAGTGAAAGGTTTTAATCCTGAAGAAATCATAGAGCGTAAAGAGATTCGTAAAATGGATCTCTTTACGCAATATGCGGTGTTTGCAGCGCAAAGAGCTGTGGACCATTCAGGATTGGATACCTCATCCATTGATCTTACCAAGGCAGGTGTAATTCTCGGATCAGGCGTTGGTGGTATGAATACCACTATGGAGCAGATTACTGAATTTACCGAAGGAGATGGTACTCCAAGGTTCAGTCCTTTCTTTATTCCAAAAGCCATTATTGACATTGCACCCGGACTCATTTCTATGCGTTTCGGCATGAGAGGTCCAAATTACTCCACGGTTTCGGCTTGCGCATCTTCCACCAATGCTATGATAGACGCGATGATAATGATTCAGACAGGTCGCGCGGATGTCATGATTACCGGAGGTTCTGAAGCTATAATGAATCAAGCAGGAATAGGTGGGTTTAACTCTCTGCACGCTCTCTCTACGAGAAATGAGAGTCCTGAAACTGCTTCTCGCCCGTTTGATGCCAATCGAGATGGCTTCGTTATGGGAGAAGGTGCAGGAATTTGCATTTTGGAAAGTTATGAACATGCCAAAAAGCGTGGCGCCACCATCTACGCTGAAATTATTGGCGGAGGAATGTCGGCAGATGCACATCACATGACTGCTCCACACCCTGAAGGTTTGGGCGCAATCGAGGTCATGCAGAAAGCACTGAATGATGCGAAAATAAGACCCGAAGATGTAGACTATGTCAATGTCCATGGTACGTCAACTCCTCTTGGAGATATTGCCGAGACAAAAGCAATTCTGAAAACATTTGGGGATCACGCCTATAAATTGAATATCTCCTCTACCAAATCCATGACGGGACATTTACTCGGTGCCGCAGGTGCTATTGAAGGTCTTGCTTGTATAATGGCTAT
>DATFKV010000175.1:0-2902 GCA_035268465.1 Cryomorphaceae bacterium
GACTGGGATCAAGGGTGGACAGGTCGTGCACAGTACCTTTTCGGCGTTATGCTCCCTCAATTCGGTGCACTCTCTGCCCAAGGAGATGAAGGATTCGAGATCGACGGTGATGATGAAGATTCAAACAATCCACCTCTGTCAAATCCAACTGTCTATAACGCAACGATCATAGGTCGTGCCGCGAACCGTGGAATTTTAGCTAAAGAAAACACTCAGGGAGAAATCTCTAACTCAATCTTCGCTAACTTCCCACAAGGTGTAGATCTTGACAACTCTCGTTCTACTGACGCCGAAGAGCAATGGTTGGCGGGAAACTTGGTTTTCCAAAACAACAGTTTTGCCGGTGTAGCTTCCAATCTGACGGTAGGCGGAGCAGCTCCTAGTGCAGGTGTATTGGCTGATTTTGTTACTGATGGAAACATCACTGACAATAATGTAATCGATTTCGCATTCACAATTGACCCAACTACCAATGCAGTAACGGATGCGTACAATCCTGTACCTGCTGTCGGTAACGCGTCAAGTAATCTTTCTGCCCCAAACGATGGATTCTTTGATCCGGTGCAGTATAGAGGAGCATTCAAGCCGGGCGCTGAGCCTTGGACTTCAGGATGGACTCTCGGATCTCTTTTAGAGTCAGACAACTCTTTGATTGCTTGTCCTGAAGACATCAATACTGATGGAACCATCGATGTATTGGACTTCTTAGAGTTAAACAGCGCTTTCGGAACGGATTGCGGCAACTAATTATTAATGAACGGATTTAAAATTCAAGCATCGTTCTTAGGTGCGGTGAATGAATCAATCCACAAAACTATACTTCAATGAAAACAAATAAGTTTTTGATGACCCTTTGTGCGGCTGCGGCGTGCACATTTGCGGGAGCGCAAGGACTGGAAGATGTGATCGTAGAAAAATACTACGTAGCAAACGCCAGCGATGCGGCTGACCCCGATGCGGGTGATTTGGCCGTGGGAACAGTAACCTACAGAATATATATCGACATGGCTCCTGATTACAAGTTGGAGACGGTTTTTGGTTCCTCGAATAATCCACTCTCCATTGAGACAACCACTCAATTTTTTAATAACGAAGACAGAGGTGGATTGACTGGAAATGACCTGGGAGCTGGATTTTTAGACAATGGAACTGTACTTCTGGACTCGTACGTATCTATGGGAGCAGGAGGAGAGAACAATTGGGCTGTTTTAAAATCCGAGGACACCAATGGTGCTATCAATAATTCCGACGGAAAATTGAAAAACCTGAGCAATATCGCGGGAATTCCTATACGCGTAGCAGACGGCTTGGTACCCGGAACACCACCAGATGTTACATTCGTTCCCGGAAGTAGCATCGTATCTCAATTGGATGATGTAAACGACGGTCCATCTGTTTTTATAACTGACGGCGCTTGGGCTGTTCTTGGAGGAACTTCAGGTCCCGATGTTGAGAACAGAGTCCTTATCGCTCAGATTTCAACCGATGGAGACTTGACCTTTGAACTAAATGTACGTTTGGGTGCGCCGGACGGGAGCTCCGAAACATACGTAGCCGCTAACGCTACCGGGGCTGATGTGCAATTTGCTGCACTGTCATATCCTGATGTTGCCCCTTGCTCAGCTCCATTTCCACAAGTAGAAGACTTGAAGAGCCAAATTGTGGCAAATAATGCCCTTTTGACTTGGAGTCCTGTTTTGGGATCCTTGGGTTGTCAGTTGAATTTGCAGTTGGCTGATGGAAGCAATATTGGAACTGTAACTCTTGGCACACCTGAAATCAACCAGTTTATCATAAATCCGAATCAACTTACGCCGGGTACAGATTACCGTTGGAGGGTAAGGTGCGGTTGTAGCCAAAGTCCTGTCGTTGTGGGACCTTATTCTGATTTCGATTTTTTCAGCACTCCGGGAGGAGCGACTGTAGAGGCATTTCCCAACCCAACGGTTGGCGTTTCTAATGTTTCATTCAATGTTGCAACCCTTACCGAAGCCACACTCGAAGTTTATGACATGAGCGGGCGCAAGATAGCTCAGGTTTTCAAGGGTATGGCCGATCCTTCTTGGGATTACCGCTTCGAGTTTGATGGATCTTCATTGCCTAACGGAGTATACATCTACCGTTTGAATACAAACGATGAAGTGATCACTGAGAAGTTTATGATTGCCCGTTAAACCATTTTTTGACAAGTGAATGGAAACCAGCTCTCCAACGAGGGCTGGTTTTTTGTTTTTCTTCTCATTCGCTTTGTCCGTGTGGATTGCATATTTTCGTCACATGAAAATTTCAAAACTCTTTGCAATTGGCTTGTGTCTTGTCCTTCTTTCGAACCAAGGCATAGCCCAGTGCGAACCTTTCTTTGGCAAATTGGTCATTAACGAAGTAGTAGCCGGAAATGACAATGTTGGAACCGATGAATTTGGCGAAAATGACGATTGGGTCGAAATCTACAATGCTTCGGATGAAGCAATTAACTTAGGTGGGTTTTTCCTTTCGGACAATGACGGAAACGAAACCAAATTTACTTTCCCCAATTTTGAACTGGCTGCCAATGATGTGGTAGTCATTTGGTGTGACGACCAGCCCGAACAGGGTGATTTTCACGCAGCTTTCCGATTATCGGGTGCAGGAGAGGAAGTTGGGTTATATGATCCGGATACACTCACGCTTGATTATGTCCGCTACGGTTCTTTACCTGATGACATTTCGGTTGGCCGATTTCCAAATGGAAGAGGACCTTTCAGCATTTTGATTCCTACTTTCAATGAGTTGAACACGAATAGCGTTCAATCTGGTTTAGTGATCAACGAATACCAATCAGTAAATGAGTCGACTGCGGCAGATCAATGGGGGGCATTTGAAGACTGGATTGAACTTTACAATGCAGGAAACAGTCCAATAA
>DATFKV010000176.1:0-3359 GCA_035268465.1 Cryomorphaceae bacterium
GAGATAGAAGGGTTCAGAATAATCATGAATGGGAAGTCGGGGAGTAGCTTGACTCGAAATTGTTGTAGCAATCATACCTTTGTTTTTGTCAAAGGTGAAGGCGCAGAACGTAATCTATTTACGTGTCTGTCTAAATAATCCAATATCTGCGTTACGCTTGTTTTGAAAACAGTTATCCGCCTAAGGCGGACGCCTTATTTTCAGAACTACGCAAGCCTTGATCTTGGACTCTTTAGCCTAGACATGTTATTGTGAGATGCGACTTACAAGATTTTTATTTTTTCTTTTTAGACAACTTGTCCAAAAGTCGGCCCATCCAGCCTTTTTTCTCTTCTTTTTCCTCGTATTCTTCTTGAAGCTCTTCTTGACGCGCTTGCTTTCGCAATTCTCGACGCTCTTCTCGCGCATCCTTGTCAAAAAGATTTTCCAAGAAAAACTCCGTCCGATCCTCAACGAAAATCGGACACATCAAGTCGAGAAGGATGTCGGAATCGGTAGCGGGAAAACGGCTTCCGACCAAAGACTTGGTTCCTCTGTGGGACTCAGAAGATTTTAAGAATTCACCGACGATAGGCAGGGCCGTAGCTGCGCCTTGTCCTAATCGAGTAGATCGAAACCTCACCAGAGGCGATTGTCCGCCCACCCAAGCTCCGCAAACCATATTGGGGGTGATTGACATGAACCAGCCGTCGGCGTTGTTTTGTGTCGTCCCGGTTTTTCCTCCAATGTCAGCTTTTACTCCGAACACAGACCTGAGAGAACGGGCCGTGCCGCTATCCACTACCAGTTCCAACATTTCGCGCATGGTGGCGGCAACATCATACTCCATGGCCCTTTGGCCTTTTTTCGTTTCTGATTGGAACAGCGTTTTTCCATCAGCCGTTTCAATCTTTAAAATGAAATGGGGTTCGGCCAAGATGCCTTCATTCGCAAAAGCGCTGTAGGCAGGTACCATTTCAAGGAGTGAGAGATCGGCTACACCCAATGCGATAGAAGGACCATCGGGCAGGTCTGAACGAATCCCGAGACGGCGCGCCAGATTCTTCGCGGCAGCGGGACCCACTTCGGCGATAAGCCTTGCGGCGACCGTATTGACTGATTTTGCCAAACCTCCTTTTACGGTATAGAACCCGCCGTATTCTCCTCCTGCATTTTGCGGACTCCAATCGTCGTAGTTGCTAAAGATGATGGGTTCATTTTCAATGTAGTCGCATGGCTCAATGCCTGATTCCAAGGCTGCGGCGTAGACGAAAGGTTTAAATGTAGAGCCCACTTGGCGACGGCTGGTGATGTGATCGTAAGGAAAGTGCCCGAAATCGATTCCACCGACGTATGCCAAGACATCTCCGGTTTTGGAGTTCATGGCCAAGAACCCGGCCTGCAAAATCATTTGATGATATGCGATAGAATCCAGCGGACTCATCTTTTTGGATTGATAACCATCCAAGGAGAAAACGCTGAGCTGAATAGGAGTGGAAAAGATTTTCTTGATCTCTTCTTCGGTTTTTCCGACGTTACTCAGCCTTTTGTACCTCACGGATTTTTTGGCTTCGCTCCATAAGAAGTTCTCATCTTTTCCCCAGGGTTTTTTTCCTTTCCAATGGGCATCAAAGTCGGCTTGAACCCGTTTCATCTGCTTTCGCAAGGCAGCCTCCGCATTGGCTTGGAGCCGCGAGTCAATCGAAAGGGTGATTTTCAATCCATCGCTGTAAAGGTTGTATGGCTTCCCATCGCCACGATCACTGTCTTTTAACAGCTCTTGGATTTTAGGCTTTAGAAAGTCGCGCAGGTAGGGGGCCGGTCCGAATTGCCCCTCCAGTTTTTGATAGTCCAATTTGATGGGCTTGGCTTGAAGGGCAATGAGCTCGTCGGGTGGGAGGGAACCTTCTCTTACCATCAAGGCCAGCACGGTGTTCCGTCTTTCTTGAGATGCTTCAGGGTGCAGCCGTGGGTTGTAAGACGTATTTGCCTTGAGCATCCCCACCAGCGTGGCGGCTTCGATTAATTCGAGTTCGTGGGGAGTTTTGTTGAAATAGCGTTGAGCTGCAGCTTTTATTCCGTAGACGTTTTCACCAAAACTCACTGTATTCAGGTAAAGAGTAATGATCTCTTCTTTGGAATAGATCTCTTCGAGCTTCATCGCCGTGATGTTCTCTTTGAGCTTATTTACGGGCATCGAAAGTGCTCCGTAGTTCGAGCGGCCAAAAAGGTTTTTGATGAGCTGCTGCGAAATGGTGCTTCCACCGCCACCTGAGCGATCTCCGAGGATAATCGTTTTGATCACCACCCTTGGAATACTGTAGAAGTCAATCCCTTCGTGTTCGAAAAACCGACTATCCTCGGTTGCGATTAAAGCATCAATGGCCGTTTGCGGAATTTCACCAAAACTTATACTGGAACGGTTTTGAGTAAAATACTTTCCGAGTAATTCTCCATCGGCAGAATAAATTTCACTGGCGTTATCCTGTTTAATTCCCGTTAGGTCACCTTCAGAAGGCAGGGGTCCGAACAGACCAATGTATACGGCACCAAACAAGGCAAAGAGCAAAAGCAACACACCCAAAAAAGCGAAAAGGCCGAATTTTAGGATTCGCCTTTTCCAATTGGATTTACTTTTAGACTTTTTCTTCTTTTTTCTTGGTTTGCGTGGCTTTGGAGAGGATTTCTTGGCCAAGGTTTATTTAGTTGTATCGAAGGGTTTTTCCAATGCGCAATGTGGTGGTACTTCTAATGCCATTGAGTTGACATATGTTTCTGATCGAAGTTCCATAGCGGCGAGCGATGCCTGAAAGTGTATCACCACTGCGAATCTTGTGGTATTTGCGCTTTCTCACTTCTACCAGGTATTCGAAGTGTTCTTGATTCACTGCAAGCGTATCGTGACAAAGATAGCCGGTTTCCCATTCTATCAATGCATTGGGATCGATCGGTTCTCCCTTATAGCGCGCTTCAAAATGTAAGTGGCTTCCTGTGCTGCGGCCGGTGCTTCCGCCCAATCCGACTACATCTCCTGCTTCTACCTTGTCGCCTTCCTTCACATTGAGTTTGGAAAGGTGAGCGTACAAGGTTTCCAATCCATTGTGGTGTCTCACCACTACTACTTTACCATAATCGCCGTCGTACTGGGCTATTCGCACCACTCCTTCAAAAGCCGATTTCACCTCTTCACCTTGATAGAGTTTAATATCAACTCCATAGTGGTAGCGGTAGCGTCGGTAACCGAAATCGCTTGTCTTTCGCCCCGTGTAAGGCGAAACGAAATCACAGCTGTCGGGGGCGAGTACGAGGAGTACCGTATCGGTCATAAACCTCAAGTCATTTTTGTAGGGATGCACTCTATCGGTGTTCCAAGAGCAATA
>DATFKV010000177.1:0-2857 GCA_035268465.1 Cryomorphaceae bacterium
ATCTTATCCTTTTGCCACCTATATCCTTACGGTAATAGCCGTTTCATTGGCCGGTCGCAAAACCCGAGGGGGAATAGGGGTGCACATGGCCACCGGTGTTTTGATTGCAGTCGTTTATATTTTCGCGATGAAAGTAACCACCGTGGCTGCGACCAATGCAGGCTTGAACCCTATGCTGGCGGTGTGGCTACCGAACATATTCTTTGCCGGAGTAGCCATACTGGTACTGGGAAGAGCCCAGAAGTAGTCCTAAAGTTTGAAAGCAAAGGTTGAGCCGAATTTCGAAAAGGGGCTTTTGTCTTCGGCTTTTTCAAAAATCCCATACATCGCCGAACCACTCCCCGTCATGGAGGCATAAACGGCACCCCGGCGGTAAAGGTCTTGTTTCATTTCACCGAGTTCCGGATGCTTTTGGAAAGCGTACTCCTCAAATCTATTTCGTAGTCGACCTTTCCATTGTTCAATTGGTTTTTTGACAAGATCCGCAGGAGATTCATGTGAATCATCGGGCTGTATGGTCGCATAAGCTTCTTTGGTGGAAATGTGAATGTCAGGGCAGATGAGTACCAAATGCTTTCCGCTTAAGTTGAGCTCCATCGGGGTAAGGAGATCGCCACGGCCCTGAGCACGCGCGGGCAGATTTTTGACAAAAAACGGACAGTCGCTTCCCAATTTGAGGGCCATTGTTTCCAGTTCGTCAACGGTGAGACTTAGCTCAAATAGTTCATTCAAACCTCTTAGAAAAAATGACCCGTCGGCAGATCCGCCACCAAGGCCTGCTCCCATCGGTATGGCCTTGTGCAGAAATGTATTTAGTTTAGGAACGTCGGCTTTTTCCCGAAGAAGATCGAGTGCTTTAGCGCAAAGGTTGTCTTCACTATTCCCGGGGATGATCAATCCTGAAAAGTGCCATTCATCTTTAGCTGACTCTGAATCAACGACTACCTCGAGCGCATCACAAAGCGGGACGGGATAAAAAACCGAATCAATAGCGTGAAATCCATCCTCGCGCTTCCCCAGAATTTCCAGGCCAAAATTGATTTTTGCATTGGGAAAAAGAACCATGTCGCAAATATGTCGGTTTCACGCTTAAAAACCTTCTTAACTTTGCCTTTTGATTTAAATAGTACTTTCGAATTTACTAGAAAGAGATTATGGCAGTATTACTCGATTTTGAAGAGCCTATCGGCGAATTGATGGAGCAATTGGAGAAAGCAAAAGAGATCTCCGATAAGGGTGAAGTGGATATGTCCAAATCCATCAAAGATTTGGAAAAGAAAATTCAGAAGAAGCGAAAAGAGATTTATCAAAACCTGACACCCTGGCAAAGGGTTCAAGTTTCAAGACATCCCGAAAGACCGTACACGCTCCATTACATTGACTATTTGACCGACAATTCTTTCATCGAGCTTCACGGAGACCGCAATGTGAAAGACGATAAAGCGATGGTCGGTGGATTGGGAAAAGTGGATGGCAAGACCGTCATGTTTATTGGTCAGCAAAAAGGGATCAATACCAAGATGCGCCAGTACCGAAACTTTGGTATGCCAAATCCGGAAGGCTACAGAAAGGCCCTTCGATTGATGAAATTAGCCGAGAAGTTTAATATTCCCGTAGTGACTTTGATTGATACCCCGGGTGCCTTCCCCGGGTTGGAAGCAGAAGAGCGGGGACAAGGGGAAGCCATAGCCAGGAACCTTTATGAAATGGCCAAGCTCAAAGTGCCGATCATCTGCATCATAATTGGCGAGGGGGCTTCAGGCGGAGCTTTGGGAATAGGAGTTGGCGACAAAGTGTTGATGCTGGAAAACTCTTGGTATTCTGTGATATCACCCGAAAACTGCTCGACCATACTTTGGCGCAATTGGGATCATAAGATCGAAGCAGCCGAAGCGCTCAAGCTCACACCGGACAATATGTTGAAGAACAAGCTGATTGATGGAATCATCAAAGAACCTCTCGGGGGGGCGCATACGGATAGGGAAACTACCTTTAAGAATGTGAAAGAAGCTATTCTTAAAAATTTGGATAAGCTGGACGATTTACCTGCGGACAAATTGGTCCACAACAGAATCGGCAAGTTTTCTAAAATGGGTGTGACCTCTTAGCGGTTATAATCGAAACCGACATACGCGATTTCTCGCGGGAAAGAGAACTCGCCCACTTGTGAGCCACTCATGGCATATATCAGGACATCTTGGCCTGTAACCAAGTATATCAATTGATTCAAGTCATCGAAGTACAAATTTCCTTCGGGAGCAGCACTATTGACAATCACCGTACCACCATTGCTATAATTATAACGAAGCAACCCCTCAGAAGTGCTGATGACAAAAGCATTGTTTCCGGTACGAATGACATCATAGAGCCGCTCACCGGGTCTTTCATACGGCAGTGATAGAAATTCAGTTGAAACATTGAGCAACCTCAATTCCAAACCTTCAGGATCATCGACCCAGACAAATTTCTCGTTAAAATTCAAGTCAAATACTCCTTTCACATCTCCGGCCACCGGATAATTGTCCAATAAGAATCCTTGAAAGGAGTAAAAAGTAAGAGAATAGATGGGACCGTCAATTTCTTTTTCGGATACAAAATACCCATCCGCATTTCCGAATACTTTTAAGGGCAAATGGTTTACTAATCCATCAAAACTCAGCAAAGCGAAGGCAGACTTGTCCAAAACTCTTACGCGTCCATCTCTTTGAGACACGATAAATTGTTCCAGCTCAGCGTCAAAAGTCACCGACAGATAATCGGGAAGACCGGTGATTCCAAAACCGGGAAAGGAATTCACGACGGTAAAATCTTCAGTTTCCAAAAAAAGGGCATCTCCGGCTTCTCCTCCGGCAGTTGC
>DATFKV010000178.1:0-4210 GCA_035268465.1 Cryomorphaceae bacterium
ATACTTGGCTATACTCCGTCTGAACTGATGAGATTAGATATTCAGGAGATTATTCACCCGGATGACCGGCAAGGTTTCAAGATGGCCATATCTGAAGCCATGAAGAATCCGGGAGTTTCTGTAGAGGGCCACACGTCAAGAGTAAAACACAAAGATGGTTCCTGGAGATGGCTTGCGGCTGCTGTAACCAATTTAGTTCACGATCCTTCGATTGGAGGAATTGTAGATGTTTTCAGAGATGTAACCAAACAAAAAACGGAGGAGCTCGAAAAAGGTCTTATCAATAAAATAAGCGAGATTTTCATTCAAAATACGGACAAGGATTTAAGGGCATGTCTAACACATGTGTGTAGGCAAATCGTTGATTTTGATGATTTTATTTTTGCTGAAATGTGGTTGCCGACTTTTGACAACAAAAAGCTTAACCGCACGGCAAGTTACACCAAAAGCAAAGCCGGCAAAACGTTTAATGAGGCATCCGAAAAAGTGAACTCTTTAGATGTAGAAGAAGGCTTGTCAGACCAAGTATTGAAAAACAGAGAAACAGTTATTTGGGAGTCAGGTGAAGATGAATGGCAATTATTTAAGAGAAAAGCTGCTGCAGAAGAGGCAGGAATCAAATCGCTTATTGCCATACCGCTATTACACAATGATAAACTACTAGGCGGCCTGTTGATAGGGACCGAAAAGGCTAAATCTGCCCTTTCTTTAAACTTAGCCTTGTTTCAAAAACTAGAGTCAGAAATAGGTTCTGAACTGAGCAGAAAGAAAATAGAAATCGAGCTGGCTCAAATTTTCAATTTCACCCCTGATCTGATTTGTGTGGCAGGTTTTGATGGGCATTTCAAGCGGATGAACCCAGCCGGGCTAGCGCTATTGGGATATTCACTAGAGGAAATTAGTTCACGACCAATAAAGTCATTTGTACATCAGGAAGATCAACCCCAAACGGAAAGAAACCAAAGCAAATTATACAAGGGTGAGAGTCCGGACAATTTTGAAAATCGATATATTACAAAAGAAGGAAAAATAGTTTGGTTGAATTGGACGGCAACTTCTTTGCCCGAGCAAGGCATTATTTATGCTGTCGCCAAGGATATCACTGAGGAGAAGAAACTCAGAGAATTGAATCGGCAAGTTGGTATTCTTGCTAAGATAGGAAGTTGGGAGATGAGTTTTGTAGAGGACAAACTCTTTTGGTCTGATGAAGTACATGCATCGTTTGAAACCAATCCCAATACATTTGAACCAACGGCAGGCGCTGCTCTTGACTTTTACAGAGAGGATTTTCGCCAATTGGTGCTGTCACGTTTTGAGAAATGTATTGAAACCGGAGAGTCATATGATATTGAAGCGGTTATAGTCACATCCGGCAATAAGGAAAAATGGGTGCGTTCTACGGCAAAAGCCGAATTTGTGGATGGTGTATGTGTAAGAGTTTATGGTAGTCTTCAAGACATTACTGCCCGCAAAGAATCCGAAAAGAGACTGGAATCATTTGCAAATAATTTGCCCGGAGTCATTTATGAATACGTTATCCATCCCGATGGAACCGATGCTATGCGGAACATTTCAGGGATGGTCGAGCAACTTTGGGGGGTCACCACAAAAGAAGTGCTAGAGGATATAAACCTGCTTTGGGATCAGATAGAGAAGGGAGGGGATATCAAGGAAGTGAAAAGGAGTATAGCTAAAGCCATTGAAACAAAATCAAGATGGATCAGTCGGTTTAGAATTGTAAAACCAACAGGTGAGCTAAAGACTCATTTGGGCAGTGGATTACCTTCTTTTTTGGCAGACGGCACCATTGTGTTCAATGTAATGATTCTTGACATTACCACGCAAGTCAGAAACGAAGAACTGCTGAAAGAGATTACCAAAATAGCGCGAATCGGCAGTTGGGAGATGGATTTGGTAAACCAAGAAGGAGACCATATGTATTGGTCGCCCATGCTATTTGAAATCACCGAGGTAGACGATGACTATACGCCTACCATCAACGGTGGCATTGAGCTTCATATCGGAGAAAGCAGAGAACGTTTAGACAGGGCCCTCAATGCCTTAATCACTGAAGGCATTGAGTTTGACGAAGAGATCCTGCTGCGCACGGCTAATGGACGGGAGCGATGGAGCCGAGCCATGGGCAAAAGTGAAACGGTAAACGAAAAGCGAATCAGAATATACGGAAGTTATCAAGACATCCACGAGCAGAAGGTAGCCGAACTGAAGCTAAAGAAAAGTTTGAAATCATTAAAGAATTACAAATATTCTTTGGATCAATCAGCCATTATTGCTTTTACCGATAAACACGGAGTCATTACTACAGCCAACGATAACTTTTGCGAAATATCAGGATACAGCAGAAAAGAACTGATCGGCAATACGCATCAACTCATTAATGCAGGTCATCATCCTTCCGCATTCTTTAGCGACTTATGGAAAACCATCACATCAGGCAAAGTATGGCGTGGTGAAATAAAAAACAAGAGAAAAGATGGCTCCTACTATTGGGTAGACACCACGATAGTGCCCTTCTTGGATGAAAGAAAAAGACCTTTGCAATACCTGGCCATTCGCTTTGATATTACCGAACGAAAAATTGCCGAAGAGGAAAGGAATAGTTTACAGACCACCATCGAAAACAGCCTGAATGAAATCTATACCTTCCATGCAGATACCTTGGTATTTGATTATGCCAATAAAGGGGCACTGCGAAACTTGGGCTATACTTTAGAGGAATTAAAAACTTCTACTCCCATAGACATTAAGCCTCACTACACGCCATCTTCTTTTAAGAAGCTTGTTGCACCGCTGGTGAACAATGAAAAAGAGAAGATCATATTTTTCACCGATCACAAGCGAAAAGACGGAAGTCTCTACCCGGTGGAAGTGCATTTGCAACTGGTAGAAGGTGAAATCAGCAAACGATTTCTGGCTGTGGTGATGGATATTACCGAACGCAAAGAAGCACATCAGCATTTGCTTCAAGCCAATGAGCGTTTTGAAAAAGTAACCGAAGCCACCCACGATGTAATTTGGGATTGGGATATAGCCGAACAACGATTTTATCGCTCCAAAGCCATCGAGCGATTTTTTGGTAAAAGAACGCCACAACTCATTACCGAAGACGATTTTTGGAAAGATGCCTTTCACCCGAAAGACCTCCCCATTCTCCAAAAAAGCCTCAAAGAAGCACTGGCTGACCCTTTGCAAGATCGCTGGAAACAGGAATACAGGTTATTTAATGATCGGGGAGAAACGGTGTATGTGATAGACCGTGGCGTCATCATCAGAAATGAGGAGGGAAAGGCCATTCGGATGGTGGGAGCCATGACGGACATTACGCAACAGAGAATATCAGAAGAAGAAAACAGATTCAAAGCCAATCTACTGAGTATGATCGGTCAGGCGGCCATCGCCACTAGTCTGGATGGCGTGGTAAGTTATTGGAACGAGGCAGCCGAAACGATTTATGGCTGGAAAGAAGAAGAGGCATTGGGAATGAGTATTTTAGATCTCACCCCGCTGGATACCAACAGAGAGGAAGCTATTGAGATCATAAATGCGCTTAAAGAAGGGCGCACTTGGATGGGGGAGTTTGAAGTAAAGAGAAAAGACGGAACCCATTTTCCGGTCAGGGTTTCCAATTCGCCCATATACGATGAGAGCAATTCCTTATCCGGCATAATCGGAATTTCGTCGGATATCACGCAGGAGGTGCAAAATGAAGAATTGCTGAAACAATACACCCGCGACTTAGAGCGTTCAAACGAGGAGCTGGAGCAGTTTGCTTTTGTCGCCTCTCATGATTTGCAGGAGCCCCTGAGGATGATCTCCAGCTTTATGAATCTGCTGGAACGGAAGTATGAGGACAAGCTTGACGAGAAGGCGCTGCAGTACATCCACTTCGCTACCGATGGCGCTAAACGGATGAAGCAAATCATTCTCGACCTCTTGGATTACTCCAGGGCCAACAGACCAACGGCAGGAAAAGAAAAAGTAGATCTGAATGAGGTACTTGCCGAGTTTAAGTTATTGAGGAGAAAACTGATTTCAGAAAAATCAGCATCCGTCAAATCCGATCATTTGCCCACATTGCAAACGCATAAAGCCGCCATTACTCAAGTGCTCCATTGCCTGCTGGACAATGCACTGAAGTATTCAAAGCAGGGAGTTGCACCCGAAATTGAGATCGGCGCTGATGAGAAAG
>DATFKV010000179.1:0-2901 GCA_035268465.1 Cryomorphaceae bacterium
GGTTGGAGCCAAGAAGTGACGGTGGAGAATGGTTTTTGGCTGAAAAAGTCATTTTTTAAATGGTCGATGACAGGTTTTAATCGCGAGGTAGACAATTGGATCATGTGGAGCCCACAGCCCGAATTGGGTTTTTGGTCAGCCTCCAATTTGGCAACGGTTTGGAGTCGAGGTGTAGAGTTGAGAGCCGATGCGGAGTTCAGGATTTCCAAAGTTAAGCTTTCTCTTCGCGGTGGATACGACAGAATACTTTCTACCAACGAAGGGCAGTCAGATGCGCCCGGAATGGAATTAGGGGAGCAGTTGCTATACACGCCGGAGCAAATGGCATTTGTTTCCGCGAAAGCCACCATCAAGGGTCTTTTAATTTCTTACCTGCATTCATATACGGGAGAAACGAGAGGCGTAAACGGGACATTGGCGGAATTCAATACCGCTGACATCCGCATTCAATACACAGGCAAAGCGATTCAGCCCGACTCAAAAATGAGTGCTTCCTTTTTCTTCGACATCCGGAACGTATACGATGCCGATTACTTCGTCATCGATCGACGCCCCATGCCGGGCATCAACTTTCAAGCGGGTATCCGCATTTCTTACAATCAATTGAAAACCAATCCATGAAAAATTTAATTCTACCTCTTTTTGTAATCTTCTGCACCATTTCCAATGCCCAAACGACTACCGCGGGTTTTGAGAATTTCGACCTCAATTCTGAGTCGTTTCTCAATGGCTCTGATTTCAGCGGAGGCTTCGAGAGTGGCGATGTATTTCTTCACAATGAATTCAATGATATATTCGGCAGTTGGTCGGGTTTTGCGATCTCCAATGTGACCGACAACACCACCTCCGGTTTTATGAATCAATATGCCGCCATTACCGGTGAGGGACGCAACTCAGAGAATTATGCTGTTTCCTTTGTCTCTTTGGAGTCAGTCATTAAGATCCAAAATGAAGTAGCCCCCGAAGGATTATACGTGACCAATAGCACCTATGCCTATTTCAGCATGTTGAACGGTGATTCCTTCTCCAAGAAATTCGGAGGCCTTACGGGTAATGATCCCGATTTCTTTTTGCTCACGATCGGTGCATACCAAAATGGTGAGCTGACCGGCACTGAAGTCGAATTCTATTTGGCTGATTTCACCTTCGCCGACAACTCTCAAGATTACATCGTGGATGAGTGGACGTACGTTGATCTCTCAACCTTGGGCGCTGCCGACAGCCTCTCGTTCACGCTTACCTCCAGCGATGTCGGCGAGTTCGGAATGAATACGCCCGCTTATTTCTGTATAGACGATTTAATCACCACCAATCCCCTTTCAACTCAAAACGGGGAAGAAGCGTTGTTCCAAGTTTACCCCAACCCCACGACAAATCGCATTCGCATTTCAGGAGAATCCCTCCCCGAATGGGTTTCTGTTTTTGATGTGAACGGGAGGCTTGTTTTGCAAGAGGCAAATGCAAACGAAATCAATCTGGAAAGCTTGGAAACGGGTACTTATGTTTTGCAGGCGATGATTGGTGCAGTTGTTTCTTCTCAGTTGGTGGTAAAAAGATAAAGGGAACTAAGATCCGATTTGCTGCCTTTGTTAATGAAGTGAATAATCAATGGCTATGCGCGCAGAGGTGTTTGTAATAGGTTGTGCTACAGCGCTCAGTATAAGATGCCGTAGCTGACGATAGGAAGCTATGCATTTTATGCCTTGTGTGTGCCACGTTTTTATTCTTTTAAGGGAAATAAAGAAACAGTCTTTTCTCTGAAACATCATTCATTGTCACAGTCTGAACATCATATTGGACTAGTCTCAGAAGATTATAGTTTTCGTCCCTAATCCTCACAAAATTATCTCCAGGAAAAGAGTAATCCGCTCCATAGCCATGTGGTTGTCCGCAGCTGCATCCAACACAACAATACTGTAAGGCTTGTACCCCATTATTTTTAATTACTTCTTGTAAGTCTTCAGCAATCGAATTCGGCATGTCATCTTCGTCCTTATTGCATGATAAGCAAGTCAGACTTAAGAATAGAATCGCGATTAGTTTTTTCATAGTCTTTTTTTATGTGGCTACAACGCTAAGCTAAGAAACGTGTCCCGAAGGGCATGTTTTCTTAGGTATTGTTGTGCAGCGTTTTTATTTATTTTTCAGGATGTTAAGTAATTTTTTAGGGTCTTGACGGTTGTCCCAAAATGCTGTCACGATTATTCTGTCATCGAATACTTTGTAGTAAATACTGAAATGTCCGAGTGATGCGACACGAGTATCCTTGAAGTCCGCTGATTGATAAAGAAATGGGTTCTTGGCTATTTGCTCCGTTCGGTCGGATACCAAACCCATGAGCCTTTTGGAGTAAGAATTAGATTTATTCTTTTCGACCCAGAATTGAAGAATTCCGACAAATTGAATATCCGCAGTTCTCGTCCAAACTACTGCCCGTTTAGCCATTCAAGATTCCGTTTATTCATCGCTTCCTGTGAAATGAGTCGACCACTTTCTATGTCGTCGTCGCTCATTTCGAGCATTTCTTTCTGTTCGGCGGTGAGTTCCACAAGGTCAGACGGTGAACTGCTTGACGCGACGAGCTTATCCAGCGCTTCTAAAAGATCTTTATTCTTGATTGCCAATATCTTATCGATTAATTGACTTCTTATTTTGTCAACTCCTGCCATAACTTTCTTATTTCCCCTAAATATCCACTTTTATCGCGAGTTCTTCAAATGCTGCACAACGGTAGGTATATGGTTAGTGCGCCTACCACAAACGATTGAATTAAGCACTGACCATCATTGGCGCATTAACTATATACAATGTTGTGTGCCGTTAATTTTAAAAAAAATGATTGGAAAAACAGTAAGGTATCGAGACAATATTTATGAGGTTGCCCAATGGATTCATTATAGA
>DATFKV010000180.1:0-4382 GCA_035268465.1 Cryomorphaceae bacterium
CCGTGAAGTTTCACCCGATCATCCGCAGTGTGGAAGCCTGTTATTCCAGCACCGTGCGTGCCTTGGAAATCGCCAAGAAGCACAACACACGCCTCCACATCCTACACCTGAGCACCGCCAAGGAGACCGATCTGTTTCGCAACGATATTCCCTTGAAGGAAAAGCGCATCACCACGGAAGTTTCCGTTCACCACCTCTGGTTCTCCGACGAGGACTACGAGAGATTGGGAAAGAAAATTAAGTGGAATCCTGCGATCAAATCGAAGGAGAATCGGGAAGGCTTGCTGGAGGCACTCATCGACGGACGTATCGATTTGATCACCACCGACCATGCGCCTCACGCATGGGAAGAAAAGGACAAGCCTTACTTCCAATCCATGTCGGGAGCGCCGCTGGTGCAACATTCGTTGGTGGCCATGCTGGAATTTGTCAAAGAGGGGAAACTCACTTTGGAACTCTTGGCCGAAAAGATGTGTCACAATCCCGCGATTCTTTACAGCATCAAAAAAAGAGGTTTCATTCGCGAAGGTTATTATGCCGATCTGACGCTGGTCGACCTCAACCGCCCGTGGACGGTCAGCAAGCCAAACATTCTCTACAAGTGCGGATGGTCACCTTTGGAGGGTGTTACTTTTAACTCCACCGTAACCAATACTTGGGTCAACGGCCATCCCGTATACCACAACGGAGAATTTGAAGAAAGCCAGAGAGGGATGCGGCTGGAAAAGGAGACGGGCGCGTAGCCCTCATAGGAGCGGCAAGAGCGAGTAGATTAATTTAGGTGAAGCACGATGATTGAACGTGGCGTGGGCTGCTGACTGGTTTTAGCGCCGTCTTTTTGATGGATCCTTTCTTGTCCTCACTTTTTATTATGCTTCATCCGGCTTTAGCGGAGTGACGGTTGGCCCTGACACCGGTAAAGAAAAAAGGCGCTCTGTATGGAGAGCGCCTTTTAGTCAAAAACAGAAATTTGTTTAGTCCATTTTTACAAAGCCGTATTGTCTCATTTTTTTCTTTTGAGCGCCCAATACGGCTTTTCCTTTTTCGTAATGTGAACGTTCTGAGATGAAATAGGCATCGAATTCTTTGTTTTCCAAAAAGACATTCTGCTCTAATTCCTTACCGTCAAATACGTAGTGCATGGTAAATGCTTTACGTGGGTTCGTCATTGGCTTAGCGTCATCCATGGTGTCAATGTCGTAGTTCTTCTTGTCGCCGTTAAACAGAATGTTCAGCTTACCGTCATGCACGTAAGCGAAATAAGAGAAGTATTGTTTTTGAATGTCCATGAGGTATCTGGGAGCACCTCCGGGTAAAAAAGAATATTCGAGAGGTCCCATAGTGACATTCCAAGTATTGTACGAAATGCTGCCTATTTGATTTTTCGGGATGATGGTAGCGTTACCAATGGAGCCGTCGGCACTAACGTCTACGGCAATTATTTCTCTAAAGTTGGTGGTTATGGTAACGTTCTTAATTATTCCCTGACGCTCAGAGCGGGCGGTACTGTAAATAGCTTCACCAACGATATATCCACCTGCGTTTTCTCCTTCTTTCGGGATGAACTGCAAATCAAAAGCTCCGCGGTGCTTTATGGTGCCGTCTTTTTTTGGTTTTGCGTCCATTTTGTAGATAAGCTCTTCACTGAATTCGGCACTCTGTCTGTTATCAAGAACGAAAGTTTCTGTATTGAGCTGTGCGGTAGCATAACCAATATATCTTGACCTCTTGTTCGTCTTTCCATTCATCACCATAGCAGCGATGTAAATATCATTATTGGCGGTAGCCAAAAACTCCACCCCGCGCAAATAATTGTCACCTTCTACCATGTCCCTTCTGTGTACCTCATTTCCTTCAGGGTCAAATACAAAAAGAGTCGCTTTTGTTAACTTATCCCTAACGCCTGTAGTGGTGTTTAAAACCATGTAAGTATATCCCCGATTATCAATTACATGGTCATTGTAAAATGAGTCTTCTCCGAAGAAGTCTGCAATTTGAAAGTCTTTTTGGTAGATCAATTCTTCATTTTCCAGATCATATGCGGCCAGCTGAAACTTTAATGGATCGCCATTTTTCGTCGTTTGTACCTGGTGGAAGAAAGAAACGTGATTTTTATTTTCCGATACTTTTACTTCCAAAAACGACTTGAACTTTTTCTTTTCCAAGTCAAAACTAGCGAGCACTCTGTCCACTAGTTTATCTCCGTTGAGGTTATATTTAACTTCACGTAATGCAAGTTCATCCGTCTTTTTGTCATAGGTCAGTCCAAAGAAAAATAACTCTTCACCTCTCAGAGCGTGACCTTCTAACCATCCATAATCATCTTCCCATATGAGGGGGGTTTTTTTGAGCAAATTCAAATCTTCATCGAGTACCTCAAGAGTTGGATAAAAAGAGGGATTCATAATGGCAATATTACCTTTCAATTCCCACATCAAATTGAAGTATTTCCCGTTGCTTGTGCCAAGAAAATCGCCAAAGCCATACCTTTTGTCTGCTTCAAATGATTCGCCCCAATTTACTTCCATATCTTGAGAAAATCCTTGGTTAAGACTAGTTAGAGCCAATGCTAATAAGACTAATTTTTTCATTTGTTTTTCTATTTTTTGAGTTGCGAATATAGCATACTAAATGTCTCATGAAAGTAGGGGCATTCAATTTATGGTGGATTTTTTCACCTCGAGGGAAGGAAGATTCACTTTTGACCGGTGAGTTCCGGTCATTGCCTGTTCATGTGCTGATCAAATTTTGAATGGAAACCGATCCTAGATTGGTTTCATACCGTTCTTCAAACAGGCTCCCAAAAAAAGAATGTGATTTTTTAAATTCAATATTCGCTCAAGGCCATCATTCGAAAACTTAAAGCCGTACGATATGAAAAGAGCGATGACCACCCTTTGCTGCTTGTTAATTATCTTTTACTACCAAGCCCAAGATTCTTTGATGGTCGACTCCGTTTTGAGGGTTGGATACGAGGATGAGAACCTGCGTTTTGGCTCCGAAGGATTTGTCGATTTTTCGACCATCGGAGCATGGAATACTTCCGCTCAGCTCATGCGTTTCTGGATTGGCGAGCCCGAGGTCTTTCGCATTCCGCTATTGATCTTTGCAGGAGCGACCAATATTCCATTTTCCACGGAGGAGGTTAACGCCACGACTATCTACGATTTGGTAAATCCCGTTGGCGGGAACATTAGTCTGGCTTTCGACTATCATTCCAAACCCTTTTTTAGATCAAAGTCGGGGATCACTTCCCTGCATTGGAATCTATTTGGAGCGGGGAAACTGATAAGGGGACAAAGTATGGAATTCGAAACAGGAAAGACTGACTTGGGCTATTTTGTCGAGGCCGGGATTACCTTCCAAACCGCGGCAGGCGACAAAGAAAGTATAAAGTCAAGCGACCACGGCACAGCTTTTTTTTCAATTCGGTACGTCCTTACCGAGCTCGATTCCAATACGATGGAAACATTCTTTGGTAGTCGAATAAAACCTCAGGGTATTCGCTTGGAAGCGGGTGTTTTGGTAAAGGATCGGATCAACATGCGTCTGTCCTATTTTGAGGCGACCCGAGGGACCGAGCTTCCTACTTTGGATAAAGCGCAGTGGCGGTTTGGAGTGGATTATCGATTGGTGCGGTAGTGGCAGTTTGTAGTTCGACGAAGAAACTCTTTCTAAATCGTTGAATGTGAGACTGAATAAATTTTGTGATAATTGGTGAACGGATCAATTCACGGTGTAATATTGTTATGCTCAAAAAACAATGAGCCTGTCAATTTATCACGATGATTCACCCCGATACCGAATTACAATTCATCAGTCCTGAAGTGGGACATGGCGTAGTAGCCACCAAATTTATTCCTGCGGGCACCATTACTTGGGTGCTTGATAAGCTAGACCGGGAGTTCACTCCCAATCAATTTGATTCCTTGGAACCGCTCTACCAAAACATCCTCGATACCTATACCTTTCGCAACAACAAGGGTAACTTGATCTTGTGTTGGGACAACGGGCGATTCGTGAACCATAGCTTCAATTCCAATTGCCTGACGACGCCCTACGATTTTGAAATTGCCATCCGAGATATTCATCCGGGTGAGCAGTTGACCGATGACTATGGCTACCTCAACATAACAGAGCCTTTTCAAGGCATTGATGAGGGGACCGAAAGAAAGGTGGTTTACCCCGATGACCTGCTGAACTACCACCATGAATGGGACGAAAAAATCAAAAAGGTTTTCAATCAAATTGTGAAACTCGAACAGCCTTTGCGCCCCATGTTGGAGGCTGCAATCGGGGCAAAGGTGGACGCTATATGCAGAGGAGAAGCCGAGCTGGAATCGATAGTGTTGAACTACTTCGAGCAGAAGTGAATATCAATA
>DATFKV010000181.1:0-2842 GCA_035268465.1 Cryomorphaceae bacterium
CGCCGTCGACGTGTTCACCGCTTAAGGCTCCGCCGTAAAACGAAGCAAATGTGAGGGCATTCCCATCGTCTTCCAAGACCATAAAGTAGAAGTCCCTCCCGTCGGTAGTCGATTGAAAGGCATCGTCCGTTACTTCGAGTCCCGTGGTGGTTCCCTGACTATTGGTGGGTAATCCTCCCCAGCCGGAGGTATAAATTCTATTGCACAAATCCACCGCAAAGGCCACGGGCGATAGGGGAGGTACGCCTACGGTGTTTCCGAAGGTGGTGCTGAAATCTGCATTTTCGAGGGATGGACTCAATTTGGAAATAAACATTCCTCGTCCTTCTTGACCGTAATTGGCGTTAAAGAACAGTTCATTGGTTTCGGACTCGGTTTGGCCGAAGAAGTAAACCGAACCTTCGGCATCTCGGTCCACAAAGTAGATCTGATCGTATTCATCGGTGCCGAAGTAAGTTCCCGAGAGAATCTCCGTTGCAAATTCATCGATTGTGATGGCAAAACCATCGGCCTGACCACCGGAGTATGCTCCATTGAAAGCATTCGCCGGCATCGGTAGATCGAGGGAAGTGGTTCCACCTCCCAGCGTGACGCCGGTATTTTCCGAAAAGGAAATGGAATAAATCGCATCCGCACCGCTTCCTCCCATGTAGGTCGAGGCCAAAAGATCGGTCATTAATGGGTTCAAGACAAAAAAGACACCGTCTTGATTGCCGTTTAAAGTGGGCTGGATGGCCCCACTCACGGTGGGAAAATCGCTGCTAAAGGTGCAACTGCCTACGAGAATATTGCCATCGTCATCCATTTCAATTTCTCCCCGCACTTCATCGGCGTAGTTGTATTTCAAGGCCGTGGCCGTATTTGTTCCGTCGTTTTCGGTGCCGCCCACAAAAGTAGAGGCGATCAAGTCCTGACCGTCGGATGAAAGGGCGCTTACCACAATGTCAGAACCCTCATCGTAGTTGATCCCGACGCCCCCGAGTACAGTGGGAGCTCCACCTTGAAAAACCGTTTGAAAGGCTCCTGCCGACGTGGGGTAGTCGCTTGACCCTGTCGTTCCCAGAAGGAAGAGTCTGCCCAAACTATCGGTAATCAAACTGTGGGGAAGCTCATCGCCGCTGCCTCCGAGGTAAGTGCTGTACTCCAACTCGGTTCCTTCTAAGTTAAATTTTGAAAGAGCGATATCTGTTCCCGCCAAAGTTCCCGCACCCGTTCCTCCTGCCCAATCGGCTTGGTAGGCTCCCGTGGTGACGGGGTACCCGGTTCCGAAAGAAGTGCTCCCCGAGTAGAGGTGCCCCTCGAGATCGAAGGTGGCGGAATATCCGAAGTTATCGCTGGAAGAACCCGAGTAGGTGCTAAAGATCAATTCAGGATCAATGATGAGGTCGGATTCAGAAGCGTAATTTCCCAATTCAAAGGATAGCAAGTTTCCATTCAGTTGGTATGAGCATTCTACCCGCACGATTTGCCCGTCGATAATTTGGTAGGCAAATGGCTCAGACTCCTCCACCTTTCCCACCGAAGTATTCAACTCCATCGTTCCGTCTCCCTTCAGTTTTGGTTTTACACCCTCGTACAGGATTTTAATTTGAGAAGGATCTCCTCCTGCCTTTACTATGAAGTCGTATTTCAAATTAGACTTGGAGTGAATTTTCAAATCGACCCCTTCGTAAAGATTGGAGTAGAGTATTTCTTGGTAGGCCACGGCATTTTTTCCCGCTCGTTCTCCCAGATAGTATGCATATTTCGTTTGAAAGGGGGTGTTGCCTTCCGGCATAATTTCATTCGCTCCGACAAAGCTCATCCTATAGGCATGGCAGTCCAGCTTTTTCGGTGGAGGAATTGGTTTTTCACCGCGATGTGCACCAAATACTTTTGAAACAACCTCTGAATCGTAGCGATCAAAAGTCAACCGCCCGCTTTCTAAGTACAAGCTTCCACCTTCAATTTCGGTTTTGAACTGAACATTTTCATCCCATTGGCCCTTGTTCTCAACGAATCGATGTTGCCCATAGGACAATAGAGTAGACAAAAAAACGATTGAGAGAAGTAGAAATCGGCGCATGGATAATCTCAAGAGTCGGTTGAAAGTACAAATTTCGCGACAAGATGATGAATTAACCTTTCTTACTCTATCGTTTTCTTAACTTTCGCTTGGTGCGATTTTTTGATAAATATTACAGAGTTCTTCATTTGCCTCCCGGGGCATCTGATGCCGACATTAAATCGGCCTACCGAACCTTGGCAAAAAAGTACCACCCCGA
Source organism: Cryomorphaceae bacterium (assembly GCA_035268465.1). GTDB lineage: Bacteria > Bacteroidota > Bacteroidia > Flavobacteriales_D > Cryomorphaceae > JAKVAV01. The sequence goes on from DATFKV010000181.1 coordinate 2,265, forward strand.
TGTGAGTGGTACCACCGAAACCCGTGGCAATTTTATCAGAGTGAATGAGGCGTACGAAATTCTTATGAAGCGTGATGCCATGGTTGCGGAGGCTATACAGCGCAAAAGAAAAAAGAATGCTGACCCTCGACGAAAAACGGCAACTCCCAATAATCCCCGCGCCCGCGCCTCGACTCATGCCGATATGAAATACGAAGAGTTTGTTAAATCACCGCTGTACCGAACGGCCATGGTGATGAACAATGCCTTCGACTATGTTTTTTTAGCAGCAGGGATTATCATGGTCATTGCTCCCATATTTGGCTATATAAGAGATAGCTTGAAGCCCCAAAAACCGGGGTTAGAGGCGGAATTTCATTTTTTGCCCATATTTTTGGGAATTGGATTCCTCTATGGACTTTGGTATTTCCTTTTCAATTCAAAACGAATCAAACAAGATCAAGAATGAACATTCGCTACAAAGCAATTCTACTTCCTTTCCTATTTCTATTTACCTGTGTGTCGGCTCACGAGGGCATGTGGGTGCCAAATACCTTGGCAAAACTGGTCATAGACGATATGCACGATGCGGGGCTCAA
>DATFKV010000182.1:0-4144 GCA_035268465.1 Cryomorphaceae bacterium
GGTTATGGTCGAAATAAACCTTTGGTAGAATCGGTCGGGGGAGAATGGATAGGAGTGGAGCCATTCCAAGGGGGAGCGCATACCGTAGTAGGAGATGCCGAAAACTTGCCCTTTGACGATGCCACTTTTGACGTGGCAATAATGGACGCCGTATTGGAGCATGTGCCCGATGTAGGTAAGGCTTTTGCCGAGGTGGCGAGAGTCTTAAAGCCGGGAGGGGTTTTCGTAGGTTACGTGGCATTTATGGAGTGCTTTCACGAAATATCGTATTCTCATGTCAGCTTCAAAGCCTTGGAACACTATTCCAACACAAACGGAATGAAATTGGAGAAAATATCGGGCGGAAGCGCCTTCGGAATAGACTACCATCTGCAGGTTTTGTTTTACCCTTTGCCCTTTCGGTTTTTGAGAAAAATGATTGCCAAGTCCATGCGTGTGGTATTTCGACTGAAATCCAAGGCGGCCTATGTAGGCCTCAAGTACAAGCGAAAGCTGAACACAAAGGAAGCCAAAGAGTTGGCAGAGCTGTATTACAAAGTAGAATGTCTGAGGCAATCAAATGGTTTCAGACACGTGATCAGAAAGTCCTCGACTAAGGCGGTACATGCCTAATAGAAACGGAGAGCTCGCGTCCGCCATTCAGACCAAAAGGTCATGAGCTCATCCACTAAAAAAGATAAACACAGGTGCACACCAAAATAAAATGGGGGATAATTGGCTTGGGTAAGATCGCCAATAAATTTGCTGCTGATCTGCTGCTTTCGCCAAATGCCGTTCTGCAGGGTGTGGCTTCCCGAAGCAGGGAGAAGGCTGCAGAATTTGGGGCAAAGTATCATTCCGTTTCTTACTACGGTTCCTACCGCGAACTCGCAGATTCTGCCGAAATTGATGTGGTTTACATCGCAACTCCACATGTTTTCCATTTTGACCTGACCATGATGTGTTTGGAAAACGGCAAGTCGGTGCTCTGCGAAAAACCGATGGGGATGAACCGAGATCAAGTGCAAACCATGGTAGAAATGGCCCGGTCAAAAAATCTCTTTTTGATGGAAGGGATTTGGACGCGCTTTATTCCCGCTACCGAAAAGATGCTGGAACTCATTGAAGCCGATGCCATAGGAAATCTGCACTCTGTCCGCGCCGATTTTGGTTTTAAAGGGGACGGGAATCTTGAAAGCAGAGTCTACAAGAAAGCACTCGGAGGTGGTTCCTTGCTGGACATTGGAATTTATCCCATCTATTTGAGTCTTTTGCTTCTCGGTACCCCGACTGATACCTCCTCAATGGCCCGAATGACTGAAACGGGAGTGGACGGCTATTGCTCCATGCAATTTGGCTATGGAACTGGTGTCAAGGCCATTCTCGAATCTTCGTTCGAAGCGCATACCCCCATTGAGGCCCACATCGAAGGGAGCAAAGGGACCATAAAAATGCACAAGCGCTTTCACCATGCTGAGAAATTGTCGGTGCTCCGAGATGGAGAATTGGAGGAAGAGTTCAACATTCCTTACACGGGAAACGGATACCTGCACGAAATCGAAGAGGTGAACAACTGCATTCTAGAAAGGACCAGCGAAAGCCAAAGGCTACCGCATAGCTTGAGTCTGGACCTCATAACCATTATGGATAAAGTCAGGAAGGAGATCGGGTTGAGCTACTGAATCCAACATTAAGAAGGATTCGGGGTTTATTTTAATTGATTTGCCGCTATGCTTTTCTGTCTCTTGTGAAAGTGCCTAATGTGTCTTGCAACTTATTTTTACAAGATTCTGTTGATTCAATAAAAGAGCAAAGATTGAATCTATCTTTTTAAGTTTGTAGAGTGAATCACTCAATCGGCGACCAACGCATTTATAAATTTAGAGCCGATATCTCTGCCATCGATATTCCTGAGAAGCTTAATAATCCGTTTGATTCCTATATCCCCGAGATAGCTCGAGTAGCGGCGAAGGAATTTCAAGAAGCCATTCAAGCAGAGTCTGCAGAGTGGGAGCACGACTTCAGCGTTGACAACGGGAAGATGTTTGGCATTTTGGTGGTGCAACGAAAAGATAAGACCTATGGCTACCTAAGAGGAGTTTCGGGCACCCTTCCGGGAAAGGCGACGGGCGAACATATGGTGCCGTCGATTTTTGACGATTCGGCTGATGACTACTTCATACACAAAGGAATGATAGTTTTGACTGAAATGACCGACACCATAAAAGGCTTGACGGATGAGGAAGAAATTGCTGTCTTAAAAGAAAAACGAAAAGAGAAATCATTTGCACTCCAGCAACAGCTTTTTAGCCACTACCGATTTTCCAATCAGCGGGGTGAGGTAAAAAATGTCGTGGAAATCTTTCGCAACTCCTCTCATGGCAATCCGCCCTCGGCAGCGGGCGACTGTGCCGCACCTAAATTACTTCAATACGCTTTTGAACACCGTTTAAAGCCGATAGCCATCGCAGAGTTTTGGTGGGGAAATCCTCCCAAGAACAAAGAGCGGAAGCAGGGAGAATACTATCCCGCGTGCAAGAATAAGTGCCGCCCCATTCTGGAGTACATGCTGGACGACAAAAGGTTGTTTGATCAAGGAATTCAAAGTTTTTTATAGTTTGTCTGAAATGTAAGGGACTAAGCGTAGAATATTTTCACGCTTTTTTCTGAAAAGTCACTCTATAAGAGACTTGTTTCAGCTATATCCTAAAATGAGGAATAATAAGTAAATGATATTGAATAAGTTAACGGTTGATTTGACGTAAGCACTATTCGTAAAGAACGGTGGGGCTACCAAGACCTCTGTGTTTTGCATGTCAACTTATAAACAAACGTGCCCGACTCGAGTGGCATTATTTTTTCCCTGTAGGAAGCATACTACTATCCTATGAGCAACGAAATAATACCTGCATTTCGCAAACCGGAGCTTCGAAATGCTTTTATGAAGAAAGTACTTCAGGACATTGATGCCATGAAGCTCCTTCTCGAAAAAGACTTGTTCGAGCGGGATAAGATCCGCATCGGTGCCGAACAGGAATTGCACTTGATTGACGCCGATTACAACCCTGCACCTCTCGCAATGAAGGTGATGGAGGAAATGAACGATACTCGTCTCGCCTCTGAATATGCGCTTTTTAATTTGGAGATAAACGCCGAACCACTGGATTTTTCGGACACGGTTTTTTCCGAATTGCAAGAGAATATTCGCTATAAGTTGGATCAAATATCTCAGGTATCTTCAAAGTACAAAGCAAAGGTGCTTCTTACGGGAATTTTACCCAGTCTGAAGAGAAAACACCTCGAATTGGAAAACCTGACTCCGAATCCGCGGTTTCGCATCATGCTGGATATTGTAAATGAATCGCGAGGGCGCGATTATGAATTCCACATTGAAGGGCAAGACCAGTTGATCACGCGAGAAAATCCCGTTGTATTCGGTGGTGCCCTCACGAGTTTTCAGGTACACTTGCAGATCGATGCCCATCGGGCGGGAGAGTTTTACAACTGGGCTCAAGCAATTGCGGGGCCCGTTTTGGCGGCATCTGCCAACTCACCGATTTTTTTAAACAAACGGCTTTGGCAGGAAACGAGAATTGCCCTCTTCAGACAAACAGCCGATACCCGAAAGCCTTATCACAATCCGCGCGCAGAAAAATCGCGTGTCTTCTTCGGTGAGAAATGGGTGGACGGAAGCATTCTGAGCCAGTTTAGGGAAGACATTCTTCGGTACGAGCCGCTTGTGGCGGTGGAAGTAAAGGAAAATTCACTACAAGCAATCACTGAAAACAAAATTCCTCGGTTGGAGGCACTGAACTTTTTCACGGGCACCATTTATCGCTGGAACCGCACCTGCTACGGCATAACCGACGGACGTCCGCATCTGCGCATTGAGAACCGTTTCATACCGTCTGGTCCCACACTCGTAGATCAAATTGCAAATGCTGCTTTTTGGATCGGCCTTATGCTGGGAATGAAGGGAAAATATGCCGAGGTAAAAGACCATATGGAGTTTGACAGTGCTCGAAAGAATTTTTACAAAGCAGCCAAATACGGGCTGGACGTGCATTTTGACTGGCTCGACGGACGAAACCTGACGGCCCGGCAGTTGATTCTCGATGAGTTATTACCGCTTTCGCGAAAAGCGCTGGAGGAGAACGGGGTGCAT
>DATFKV010000183.1:0-6368 GCA_035268465.1 Cryomorphaceae bacterium
CTCTTCGTCATTTTAGCGGTTGCTCATCGGTTCGCCAATATCGCTTCCGTCCTCATCGTGGGGCTTATGCTGGGGTTTTTTACATCAGCCGTGGTCAGCCTTCTCCAGGCTTACGCCGATGACGCTTCTTTAAAAACCTTCGTCTTCTGGGGCTTTGGGAGTTTTTCGAATATTGCCTTCACCCAACTTCCGATTCTTTTGATTCCACTCGCTTTCATTTTTCTCATCTCTCCTTTTTTCATCAAACCTTTAAATCATCTCTTACCGGGCGAGCTGCATGCCAAAACAATGGGAGTGAATGTTAAGAGCCTCCAACTCTCTTTGGTGGTAGCGACGGGAATTATGGTGGGCGTCATCACCGCTTTTTGCGGCCCCATCGCTTTTATCGGTTTGGCGGCTCCTCATCTGGCTCGAATGCTTTTTTCCACTCCCAATCACCGCACCGTATTGCCCGCCACGCTTATTTTAGGCGGGGGATTGGCTGTCCTTTGCGATCTCATTGCCAGATTGCCATTTAGTGAGTACGCATTGCCTCTGAATACCGTTGCGGCCTTCATGGGTGCGCCCGTGGTAGTTTACCTCGTCTTCAAAGGTCGAAAAAGCCGCATACTGACATGATCGAAGCAAATGAAATATCGGTAGGATACGGGTCTCGCGTTTTGGTGAAAGACTTGGATTTGCTTTTGCCGAAAGGCTCGGTGACGGCTTTCATCGGATCAAACGGTAGCGGAAAGTCCAGTTTGATGCGGGTCTTGAACGGGTTGCAGGACCCCTTATCGGGAAAAGTATCTTGGAATGGCAGGCCCATTTCTGAATTTGACAGGAAAGAAAAAGCCAATATTGCGGCTTCGCTTTACAGCAATTTTTCTCGTGTAGAGGGATTTACGGTCACAGAATTGGTGGCTTTGGGCCGAAGTAATTTTACCGGATTTTTTGGAAAACTGAGCGATCATGACAATGAAAAAATTGCTGAGGCCATCGCCATCGTGGGCATTGCTTCACTAAAAGAAAAGGAATTGACCACCCTCAGCGATGGCGAATTCCGAAAGGCCATGCTTGCTAAACTTTTGGCGCAAGACACGGACATTCTCTTTCTGGATGAGCCCACCACGCATCTAGATTTGCCGGCAGCCCTAGATTTTGTCCAAGTATTGAAAACACTCGCGCTGAAGGGAAAGACCATCGTGATGTCCACGCATCACTTGGCGCTTGCCTTCAAAATGGCCGATCATATTTTACTACTCGATGGGAATGGAAAGGCCGCCTTTGGCAATGCCACAAAAATGATGAACCACGAATTGCTCTGCGGTTTTTTGAAGACCGATAAAATCAGAGTTGAAAACGGAAACCTCCTCTTTGACCTATGAAAGAAAGATTGAGCATAGTCGGACTGGGTTGGTTCGGAATGGAATTGGCAAAAGCCTTGAGTGACACGTATACCGTCTTCGGTACCAAACGGTCGGTTCCCATTGAGGAGTCTCAAATTAAAATTCTGCCTTTGAGCTTTAATCCCGAGCCCATCGGTGCTCCTTTATCCGAGGTGCTCGATGCTGAATTATTGGTCATAAATATTCCGCCAAATGCAAGGCAGAAAAACGCCGAAGACGACTACCGAAAAATGATGAACGTTTTGGTGGACGCCATTGCACTGTCGCCCGTGAAGCGCGCCATTTTCGTTTCTTCCACCGGCGTTTTCGGCGATCACGAGGGTAGGGTGGATGAAGAAACCATACCCATACCTACTACCACCGGCGGACGAATACTTTTCGAAGCTGAACAGAAATTCCTTTCGATATCTTCTTGCGAGACCTACATCTTGCGACCCTCGGGGCTGGTGGGTGGAGACAGGCATCCCGTAAAATATTTGGCAGGAAGAAAAGGTGTCGGTGGGCGGCTCCATCCGATCAACTTGGTTCATCGAGAAGATTTGATTGCCATGACTGCCGGCTTGCTCAGAACGAATGAACCAAAAGGACGAGTTTTTCACGCTGCGGCAAAAGTTCATCCCTCGAAAGAGGAATACTACACCGCAATGGCGCAAAAACTCGGTTTGGAAATACCGTCTTTCGATCAAGAAGACGATTCAAAGGGAAAGGAAGTGGATGCAGAAGAATCCAAGAAGATTTTGAACGTAAAATTCCACTACGACGACCCTTTTACGATGATTTAAGCCTTTTCAATTCTTCGGTAAACCTACCCGGTAATTCGGCATTCAGCTCTTCCGTCAACTCGATCAACTGCTTCTTAAACTGCTTTGCCGCATCGCTATTCTCGTTTTGAACGCGGTGTGATGAGGATTTGCGCCACTTCTCCACCTTGCGTATAGTCGTAAAGCTCGCGGAATCGATCATAGTGGTCATGAATCGATCCTTGATCACCTCCAATCCTCCGTCGTTCAGGTGAATCAAATCATACTGACGGTAAAAGCGGTAGTCTCTCAATTCGTCCATGACCAACTCGTAGATGGGGAGGTAGGTGCAGTGAGGGATTTTGATCTCGATATTTTCACAGAGTTTGATCAGACGCGCTTTCGATCGCTGGTTTTGCACGGCCCCGTGTCTGAGGTGACGGATGGGCGAGACGGTGAGAATGATCTGAATTTTAGGATTGACTGACCTAACCTTTTCCAGGGCAGTGATCAATTGAGAAGTCATGGTTTCCTCAGAAAGCATCACTTTTTTAAATTCTGCAGACGGCAATCGGTGGCAGTTGTTGACTACTTCGTTGGTTTTTTTCCATTCAAAGGCAATTGAGGTACCGAAGGTGAGAAAGAGAAAATCGGCTGCTTTCAGTTCATTGTGAAGGGAACGTCGGCTATTTTTTGCCTGATCGAGAAAAGCATCGAGCGAAGATTGATTCATCGAACTGTGAAAATCGGGATGAAAAAATGAACCGTCTTTTTTCCGCACCTGATTTTTATTCAGCTCACGATCATCCAGCGAGTCAATGAGTTGACGGGCAATACTGATCGGATTGTAGGTAATCCCGAATGGGTTAATCTGACTGCTGAACTTGAGATCGCTCAACCACCCTCCGATTTCTTGGGTAAAGCAGCTGCCGATAAAAACCAGCTTCGACTTATAATCAATCATTTTCCCGGCATCGGGAAAGGGCACTTGGGTGAATAGATTCATTCCCCTAAAGAAACGCAAAAGCCACCACTTTTTGAGAGTGGTGGCTTTTATCAAGAAATTAAAACGAACTACATTTCGACATAGCGAAAGCGAAACTTTACAAAATGATCGCCCTCGGAGGTGCGCTCGACCTTCTCGATGCGTTCCAATTGTTCTTTTACGTAATCCGCTAAATCGCTGTCTGAAGCGTTGATTTCTTTCACTTCAATGCTTCCCTCCGAATTAACCACAAAGTGCACCATGACCAAGCCATGTAGTTTTATCTCTTTGGCAAATTCGGGATAGTTAATCGTTCTTTTAATTTCCTTCTTGAGTTCACTGCCTTCTCCGATAGAAGAATTAGCCATGGCAAGCGCACTCAAAGAAAGAAACAACCCGATGAGAATGTACTGTTTCATTTTTCGTTTTGTTTGTTTAATGTTTGGTACAAAAGTCCCGCCTTAATCCGAATCAATGGGGTTTTTTACCTTATCATTTTCTCAAGTTCGTGTTAGGGATTTGTAAAGAGTGCGTGACCCGTTTTTCATTGAGTTATTGTGTTTGTAAAACACCTAAATGAGTTGGTTTTTTATGCAACCTACAGGCACGAAAAGACTTTAGCGGCAAGCGGCAATCAAAATTTGAAACGATATTTACACCAATGGCAAATTCAACCGTTTTCTTATCGTTAACTTTGCGGCAGCCTAAGCATCTATGGAGGAAAAAAGGATCGTCTTAAGAACGTCAGAGCTGTCACATACCTACTCTTCAGAGGAGAAAATCTCCTTTCCGGACATGATCACTGAGAAAGGTAAACATCTGCTGATATCGGGTAGATCGGGGGTGGGGAAAACCACCTTGCTGCATCTGCTCGGCGGTCTCACTTCGGTTCAATCGGGGAGGATTTGGATTGAAGAGCAGGAAATGTCTTCCATGTCGAAAAGCAAAAGAGATGCTTTCAGGGGAAAGCACATCGGTTTTGTTTTTCAGCAAGCCTCTTTTATTCAATCTCTTAACGTGCTGGACAATGTTTTGGCTTCGCAATATTTCGGGGCCAAAAAAGTGAACCGCGACTTTGCCTTAAGTCTTTTGGCGGAATTGGGAATAGCCGGTTACGCCAAAAAGAAAACCAACGAACTCAGTGGGGGAGAGCGTCAGCGCTTGGCCATTGCCAGAGCCTTGTCTACCTCACCTGATGTCGTTTTGGCCGACGAGCCAACTTCTAGCTTGGATGATGCCAACGCGATGAAAGTTTTGGATTTGCTGGTGAGTGAAGCAGAGCAGAACGGGGCGACATTGGTCATCGTAACTCACGACAATCGACTGAAGTCCAAATTTGAAAACCAAGTGGAGCTATGAATTTGGTCAAGATCAGCCTGAAGAACATTACGAGTAAGCCCTACCCGGCGATTCTCACGCTAATCATGCTCACCATGGGAGTTGCCTTGGCTTCTTTATTGGTGCTTGTAGGGGGGGCGTTGGACGAAGGCTTCAAAAAGAATATCCGAGGCATTGACATGGTGGTCGGTGCCAAAGGAAGCCCGCTACAGTTGATCCTTTCCGCGGTTTATCAAATCGACAATCCTACCGGTAATATCCCTTTGTCAGAGGCAGAGCAATTGGCCAATAATCGATTGGTGGAATCTACCATTCAGCTCTCTTATGGAGATAGTTATAAAGGGCGAAGAATAATCGGAACGTCTCATGACTACTTGAATCTTTACGATGCTGAGCTCGAATCGGGGCAGCTATATGAAGCACCTTTTGAAGCCGTGGTGGGCGCCTTAGTTGCCGAAGAGAATGATCTGAAAGTAGGAGATCAGTTTTACAGTGCCCACGGCGCTGATGAGGGAGCCGAAACCCACGAAGATCACCCGTTTTTAGTCAAAGGGATTTTAAAATCTTCGGGATCTGTTTTGGATAAATTAATCCTTACCAAGCCCGAGAGTATTTGGGAAGTTCATTCTCACGAAGGTGATACCGCCGAAAAGGAAATTACCGCCATGCTGGTGAAGTTTAAAAACAAAATGGGCATGATCAGCTTACCGCGAATGGTCAATAATCAAACTTCCATGCAAGCGGCTCTTCCTTCCATAGAAGTCAATCGACTGTTCGAACTATTTGCCATAGGGATCTCGACCTTGCGAATAGTCGCCCTGTCGGTCCTTTTGCTCGGTGCCGTGAGTATTTTTGTTTCTATGGTGAATTCATTGAAGGATCGTGTTTTTGAGCTGGCCCTTATCCGCTCCATGGGTGCTACCCGCTCCCAAGTCTTTTTAATGATTCTGATCGAAGCACTTTTGTTAAGCCTCGTGGGGATTGTCATGGGGCTAGTGGTTTCACATTCGGCCATTTTGGCATTGAATGATTACGCCAGCAATCAGTTCGGCGTGTCCATTTCTTTCTTAAAAGTCTCTTCCGGTGAGTGGATCATTATTGGGATCACGCTCTTGCTATCTCTTTTGGCAGCATTATTGCCTGCATATAGAACCGTTAAAATCGATGTTTCAAAAGTACTATCATCCCATGTTAAATAAGACCCTAATCCTTTTTGTCAGCCTTTTCACCATGCTTTCGCTGAGAGCTCAAACAGAAACTTCGTGGACAGACCTGATGGACATTACTTTCAAGGACGTTTATCTGGAGTCGGATGATATGTATGTTTATTATCCGCTTTTTAAGGAGAAGCAAAAATCACTCGATGGCGAAGAGATTTCCATCACCGGTTATATCATCCCTGTAGATGTAGAATTGAACCAGTACGTGCTTTCCGCCTTTCCGTTCAGCGCTTGTTTCTTTTGCGGAAATGCCGGTCCTGAATCCGTTATGGCCGTGTATTTTTCTTCTCCCGACCAATCTTTTAAAACTGACGAAAGACTCACCCTACAGGGCAATCTTGAACTCAACGATACCAACGTAGACGAGTTGGTTTACGTTCTTCGAAATGCAACGGTGAAAGATTAAAAACCCTATGAAATCTTATTGAGTTTTTTGCGCTTATCGAGCTGATGGTGAATCCAGTTCTGTAAGGGAATAACTTCGTTTGAGAGTGGGGTCCACCTTAAACCCGGTTTGTCGCTCTCCAGCTTTTCCAGTTGTTTAGCGTTCAATTTCATGAACTTTTTCATGTCGTAACCGGCAGATTTAATTTGGCTCAGCACGGTAATGATGAGTCTTTCTCTCTCAGTCAAATTGTTCCTTTTCATTTTGGACAAGTTCTCGAGAGCCTTCGCGCAGTAGTTCTTTCCCGTTCTT
>DATFKV010000184.1:0-2326 GCA_035268465.1 Cryomorphaceae bacterium
AAATGAGGATCAGCAACATATTGATAGATGTTTTTTGATAGTTCGTCGAAGTATACTATCTTTCGGCATACTTTAACAGTGTCCCCTTAAATCTAAAAACCATCGGTTTGACAACATAGCTTGGATAACCAATCATTTTAACCAAAAAAAGGCTTCGGTATTCCGAGGCCTTTTTTTTGTGAAAGTTCTAACGACTACCTACCGAAGATGTATTGTCATCGGGCACTTTATTCATGAGGTACGAAATAATCTCACCTTCATCGTCAACAACTACTTTATAACTGTCTGCATCAATCGGAATGACTTCGCAATACAGCAATTTGCCATAAGCATCGAAATATTTGGAATTGCTGATAGATACGTATTGGAGAAGATAGGAGCACTCGTCCACCCACTCCAGACTTGCCACAAAAAGCACGTCGTACTTTTCTGAGTATTCAAACTGGTATGCTCCTAACCTTTCAATATCCCAATCTCCATGTTCAGCCTCTACGTATTTGAATTTGCCCTCTTTGAACCACTTGCAATGAACATCTTGTCCTTGAAGGGATACAGACAACAGCACAAACAATAAAAATGTAGATGTACGGTTAAGAGTATTCTCAAAATAGTCTCTCATGTTAAATAGCTTTTGACCCTTATCTTTACGCTATAATAAGCAGAAGGATTGTAGAAATCAGGACTTTTCGACAAAAGCAATTTTTCCATTTATGAACACCTCACCGGCCAAGTCGAATTCAATTATTCATCGAGATCTAACCGACATTTTCCAACGCACCAGCTCTATGAAAAAGTTTCGAGCCATCTTAGGGATCACAATTTCAACCATCTATCTGCTTAATTTCACTTTGGGAATTTGGGAATTGCCGGATAACCTCCCCATCATCGGACACCTAGACGAGTTTGCCGCCGCAACCCTGCTGATTGCATCTTTGCGATACTTCGATATTGATTTGACCGACTTTATGAAGTCGAAGAAAAAAAGTTCAAAAACGCCCGAATCAAAAGATTGATAAAAATTCGCGAAATTCGGAGTTCATAATTTTTACGATCTTTACGTAGCGTGAAAAAAGCTCTCTCCATACTCCTTGCTCTGTTTATGCTCGCTTCCAATGTGGGTATAGCGGCCAACACGCACTATTGTGGAGGAAACGCAGTGGACCGAAGTTTATCCCTCGGTTTTGAAAACCTCTCCTGCGGTATGCCGGAATCTTCAGAAATAATTCAATCCCAAGAAGAAATCGAGGTTTTACGACCCCAACCCTGCTGTGAAGATGTTCACGAACTTCTTCAACTGGACGAAGAAGCGGATGTGAAAAAAGGTTCGATAGAAGTGAACACCACCTTCTTTGTCGCTTTTGTCTACGCTTGTTCAACCCTCCATACTTTCGAAGAAAAGGAGCAGCCTTTTCAAAAATACGCCCCTCCCCTTCTGAGGCAGAACGTTCAAGTTCTCTTTCAGACATTTTTAATTTGAATTGACTTAATACGATTGGTATTTCGCCGCACTTTAGGTGGTAAATACTTCGTCCTGTCGGGACATTGAACACACCCTCCGTTCAGTCATTAATCATCGTATTATGTTAAACAACATCGTCAGATACTTTCTGGAAAATAAACTCGTAACGGTCCTGATACTTATCGGATTCGTTGCTTGGGGAGTCATTAACGCTCCGTTCGGTTGGAAGACTGGTTTACTGCCATCTGACCCCGTAGCCGTAGATGCCATTCCCGATATCGGCGAAAACCAACAAATCGTTTTTACCGAATGGTCGGGTCGGTCGCCACAAGATATCGAAGACCAAATCTCCTACCCGCTTACAACCTACTTGCTGGGAATCCCCGGAGTAAAGTCCATTCGGAGCACCAGCATTTTTGGCTTTTCGAGCATCTACATCGTTTTCGATGAAGACGTGGAGTTTTACTGGAGTCGATCCAGAATTTTGGAAAAACTCAGCTCCATTCCCTCCGGTCTCTTGCCTCCCGATGTTCAGCCCACCTTGGGTCCTGACGCTACTGCTTTGGGGCAAGTATATTGGTACACGCTCGAAGGTCTCGACGAAGAAGGAAATCCCACGGGCGGATGGGACCTTCACGAAATTAGAAGCGTTCAGGATTTCTATGTGAAATACGGACTCAACGCTACCGAAGGGGTCTCGGAAGTGGCGTCCATCGGCGGCTTCGTGCAAGAATATCAGATTGACGTAAATCCCGACGCACTCAAAGCTTATGACATTCCGCTGCACAAAGTCATGACGGCGGTGCAAAAGTCAAACAAAGACGTAGGCGCCAAAACCATCGAGATCAACCAAGCGGAATATTTGGT
>DATFKV010000185.1:0-2061 GCA_035268465.1 Cryomorphaceae bacterium
AAGGCACAAAAATGAGGGACTTGGAAAAGGCTGCCGATCGATTGATTTTAGCTCTCCAAGAGAATGAGAAAATTAGACTCTACGGCGATTATGATGTGGATGGGACCACTTCTGTGGCAATGATGAGTCTTTTTTTGGAAAATTTGGATGCAGACTTTGATCATTACATTCCCGACCGATATGGAGAAGGGTATGGTGTCAGTGACCGAGGAATAGATGATGCCATTCAGTCCCGAGTAAACTTATTCATTACCCTCGACTGTGGGATCAGAGCAGTGGAAAAGATAGCGAAGCTGAAAGATGCAGGGATTGACACCATCATTTGTGACCACCATGAAACGGGCGAATCAGTACCCCCGGCCTTTGCCATTATCAATCACAAACAACAAGACTGCCCCTACGAAGAGAAGATACTTTGCGGCTGTGGCGTAGCGCTGGCACTCATTATGGAAGTCGTTGAAAAACTGCAAATTATGGCGTTTGATTTTAATCGATTTTATGAATTGGCTGCCATAGCCACCTGTAGCGATATCGTTCCGCTCAGAGGGGTCAATCGTGCGATCGTGGCCAAAGGTCTCGACGTCATTTCCGGAAATCCGAGTCATGGCGTGTCTGCCTTGTTGACTAATGCCGGGCATAAAGGGGGAGCAATACAAGTAAGTGACATCGTATTTAAAATTGCACCTCGTATCAATGCTGCCGGAAGAATGGATCATGCCGACATTGGCGTTAAGCTATTGCGCGCTCAAACCGAAGAGGTAGCAAAGGATTTGGCGGAGAAAATTGAGAAGCTCAATATTTCCCGGAAGGAAAGAGACGTCATCATCACGGAGGAAGCTTTGGAATTGATGTTTGCTGATGACCCCGACCTTCAAAATTCCTCCACCATCGTTGCCAAGGAATCATGGCATAAAGGCTTGGTGGGTATTGTGGCATCTCGACTCATGGAGACTTGTTATAGACCTACCATCGTTCTTACCGAAAATGACGGATGGCTGAGCGGCAGTGCCCGCAGCACTTCGAGCTTCAATCTTCACGAAGCCCTCACCGCTTGCTCTATGCATTTGGAAAAATACGGTGGTCATGCCGCTGCGGCAGGCCTGACGCTTAAAAAAGAAAACCTCGATGGGTTTAAGTCAGCTTTTGAAACTTACGCCAAAAAAGTTTTGGGTACCCGACGAAACTACCCTGTTATTGAAATTGCGTTGGAAATAAACTTTGAAGATTGGCACAACGACGATTACCAAGACTTCTACCTTCAGTTGAACAGGTTCAGGCCTTATGGTCCCGAAAATTTGCCGCCCGTTTTTTCAACGGCGCACTGCCGAGCGCGAAATGCTAACGTGGTAGGAGGAAAGCATCTCAAATTCACCGTTCATCAAGACGGAAAAGTAGAGCGTAATCTCCCCGTCATCGCTTTCGGTTTTGCCGAGAAGTTCGACCATTTGGCTTCCGGTGGTGCCTTCGAATTGGCTTACAGCATAGAAGAAAACGTCTGGAAAGAGCGAAGAACCTTGCAGCTCGTCGCCAAAGACATTAAGATTTAAACGGATCCTTGTCGGGAGTGGTAATGAGGTGAAGATCGCGCTGAGGGAAAGGAATGTGAATGTTGTTTTTTCTGAATTCCCGATCAATTTCAAAGCGGATTTCACTTTGAAGGGTTTCCACCACCCAAGTCTTTTTAGCCCAGAAAAACACCGTAAAAATCAATGCGCTATCTCCGAAGTTGTCGAAGCGAACGATGATCTCTCTGTTTTTACTCACGTCGGGATGACGGAGCGCACAGTTATAAAGCACGTCTTTGACCAGCGTAGTATCGCTTCCGTATTTCACTCCCACTTCTACGTTGAATCGGGTCAGTTCAGTCCCGTGGCTCCAGTTCACCACGTTTTCTCCAATCAATTTTGAATTGGGAATGATGATGTACTTTCCGTTCCGGGTCAACACTTTCGAGGTGCGAATATCTATTTGTTTTACCCTTGCCACCAAGCCGTCTACTTCTATCACGTCTCCCACTTTAATTGGTCCTTCAAAGAGAATGATCAGACCTGAGATGAGATC
>DATFKV010000186.1:0-8977 GCA_035268465.1 Cryomorphaceae bacterium
ATCTTAGCGCTCGAAATGTGGAGCGAAGCAAAAGCGATCATCGCAAAGGACCTCAGAATGGAGTGGCGACAGCGGCATGCCATCGGCAGTGTATTTTTGTACATCATTGCCTCGGTATTCGTGGCTTATCTGGGCTTCCGACAAATCGCAAGCGTTCCTGTATGGAATGCACTGTTTTGGATCATTGCGCTTTTTGCTGCTTTTAATGCGGCCTCTCGAAGTTTTGCATCGGAGAGTACCGGAAGACGTCTTTACCTCTATTCATTGGCCAGTGCCGAGGCGGTGGTCATCGGAAAAATGGTCTACAACGCCATTCTGCTCTTGGTTATGGTCTTCGTTGGCTTTGCCATTTATGCATTGATGCTGGGCACGTCTCCATTGGCGGAAGCCAACTGGGGAGCGCTAATCTTGGCTCTGGCTTTAGGAGCCGTAGGCTTGGCATTCACCCTCACCCTTGTGTCAGCCTTGGCCTCTCAAACCGACAACAATTTGGGGATGATGGCTATCCTCGGGCTACCGGTCATCCTGCCGCTATTGCTTATACTCATTCGCTTTTCGAAAAATGCCATCGACGGAATCGCCTGGTCGGTTAATGCGATTTATGCTTGGCAATTATTGGCCGTTCTTCTCCTCTCGGTGGGGCTCTCCTATATACTTTTTCCGTACCTTTGGCGCGAATAATCGGCAGTAAGATTTATGTCAATTGCTTGGTGGAAGTGGCTCTCAGCACTTACCGTACTCATCACTCTTATCGTTGGACTTAAAGCGCCTTTATCTCCAGGGATTCCCGCGGTCAGTCCCGATAAGCTGGACTACGGCGCTACCTCCGTTACCATTACGGGTTACAATACCCATTTCGAAGAAGCTTCCTCCTCTCTCCAGGTTTGGGTGAAAAACGGCGAGGCTGTTTTTTGTCCTTACGAGATGGCGATTGTGGATGAAAATACCATGAGGGCCAGTTTCAGCATCACCGAGGTGATCGACGGTGCCTTCTTTGACCTCTATGTCAACAACGATATAGACGGAACGCTCTTCTTGCCCCGTGCATTCTTGCAAAGCGGAATGGAAGTGGGGTTGAACCCTGACAAAACCGAAGATTGCCGAAAGGAAATAACCGTGACCGAGGCGGCTGCCTACGATTTCCCTAATCAGCCCATTCTCAATGAGACCATTCGCAACCTGCTTGTGCACGTGCCCAGTTGGTTCGCCATGATCTTTGTGATGTTGCTGTCGCTGATTTACAGCATTCGCTTTTTGAATTCCTCGAATATGAACTTTGATGTCCGCGCTGAAACGGCCGCTCATGTCGGTCTCCTCTTTGCGTTCATCGGATTGGCTACGGGTAGCATCTGGGCACGCTTTACCTGGGGTGCCTGGTGGGTGAGCGACCCTCGGCTCAATGGAGCTGCGCTGGGCGTTCTGGTTTACCTGGCCTACTTTGTATTGAAGTCGTCTATCAACGACAAAGAAAAATCAGCTCGACTGGGAGCGGTCTACAATATCTTTGCATTTACCATGATGATCCTTTTCGTTATGGTGCTGCCGCGAATGACGGATTCGCTCCACCCGGGCGTTGGTGGAAACCCGGCTTTCAGCCAATACGATCTCGACGACAATCTCCGTTTGGTCTTTTATCCGGCGGTGTTCGGATGGATCGGGATGGCGGTTTGGATTTTTGATGTGAGGTACCGAATAATGAAATTGAGGTATCGTGAATTATTAGGAAATGAAGAGTAAACATATCTCCCTTTTTCTTGTCTTATTGATGAGTTTATTTTCCGCGACAGCGATGGCTCAATCAGGCACCGACTGGTTGGAAAACACCATGTTTTCGAGCGGTAAAATAAATGTGGTAGTAGCAGTAGTGAGCGTCGTATTTGTGCTCATTGTCATCTACCTTATTTCAATAGACCGGAAGTTGAAGAAGTTGGAGAAGAGTGAAAAAAACGAATTGAAATGAAAAAGACACACATTATAGCGATCGTGTTTATCGCTGTAGCGATTGCCTTCATGATTGGCTCGGTGAATGATTCCAGTTCATACGCCGATTTTGACGAGGCTTTTGAGAATCCCCAGAAGGAGTACCACGTGGTAGGGGAGTTGGATCGATCGGCAGAGATCGCTTACAATCCTGAGATCAATCCGAATATTACCACCTTTACCATGGTGGATAAAAAGGGTGAGCGCAGAAAAGTGATCTTGAATAAATCCAAACCACAGGACTTCGAACGCTCGGAGAGCGTAGTGCTCATTGGCAAGGCCAATGGAGACGAATTCCACGCTACGGAAATGTTGATGAAATGCCCGTCCAAATACAAAGAGGAAGGGAAGTTTGAATTGGAAGAAACAGCTTCCATAGACCAATAGACGATGATAGAATACCTGGGGGAGCATACCCTTATCGGGAGGCTTGGAGAAGTATTTGTATCCACTTCTTTTGCGGCGGCTTTTCTGGCTGCGATTTCATATTTTGTTGCGAGTCGCACTGGCAACGGGGCTTATCGCCGTTTGGGAAGAGCGGCCTTTTGGCTCCATTCGGCAGCGTTGATTGCCACGGCGGCGACGCTGTTCATCATGCTTTTCAACAAGTATTTCGAGTACGATTACGTGTGGAAACACGCCAATCGCGATATGCCGTTACGGTATATTTTCTCGGGATTCTGGGAAGGACAGGAGGGAAGCTTTATTCTTTGGAGCTTTTGGAATGTGGTGCTCGGAAATATTCTTTTGCTTACCGCCAAAAAGTTTGAAAACCTCACCATGGCCATGGTTTCGGTTTTCCAAATGCTGATAGGCAGTATGCTACTGGGAGTCTATGTCTTCGATTTCAAATTGGGAAATAGTCCTTTTGATCTGATTCGTGCATTGCCCGAAAACGTCGGTTTGCCATGGACACAAATGCCGAATTACCTCGAGCGCATACCCAGTTTCAGCGACGGCCGTGGAATGAACCCGCTCCTCCAGAATTACTGGATGACCATACATCCGCCCACACTTTTCTTGGGATATGCTTCAACTCTATTTCCATTTGCTTTTGCCATTGCAGGCTTGGCTTCGGGAAAATTGAAAGAATGGATTCGGCCGGCGATTCCTTGGGCCTTTTTCAGCGTGTCAGTGCTCGGAATCGGAATTTTGATGGGAGGCGCTTGGGCTTACGAAGCACTCAGTTTTGGAGGATTTTGGGCTTGGGACCCGGTTGAGAATGCCTCACTCATTCCTTGGCTTACGCTGGTAGGTGCCGCACACGTTATGGTGGTCAACCAACGAAAAAATCGATCACAGTACACCGCTTTATTTCTCACACTTATTACCACCATCTTGGTGATGTACGCCTCATTCTTGGTGCACTCTGGAGTACTCGGCGATACCTCCGTACACTCTTTCACCGATGACGGATTGATGAAACAACACCTTTTCATATTGTTGTTTCTGATCGCCCTGCCGGCCTCGCTTATGCTTTTTGAAACTCGGCTAAGGCTGGTTTATTGGGGAGGAGTGTTGGTGCTGATTATCGCCGGATGGGCTTTCGATTTGCGCGTGGCAGCCATTGTGGCTTTTTTGGTCATGTCAGTAGTCATGCCCATTTTGGCTTACAAAAAATTCTTTGTCAAGCCCGAGAAAGAAGAAGCCCTCTGGAGCAGAGAGTTTTGGATTTTTATCGGGTCTATGGTCTTGTTGCTTTCGGCAGCACAAATCGCTTTAGAAACATCCAAACCCATTTGGAATATCCTGGCAGAGCCCTTTGCAGGGCCGCTGATGGATATTTATGCGGTGACAAATATCGAAGGACTAAAGTCATTGGCAGAAGGTAAGCTAGCGCCTAACAGCGATCGAATTAACCACTTCAATAAGTGGCAGATTCCTTTTGCATTTGTGGTGACCTTTCTGATTGCGTTCACTCAATTCTTGCGTTACGGCAAGACCAATTTCAAGCAGTTTGCGAAGAGAATAATGGGAAGCCTATTGGTGACTTTGGTCATCACATTGGCAGCTGCTACCCAACTCGACTATGAAGGAGATGAGTTCATATTGCTCATCCTTTTCTTCACCACTGTATTTGCCGTCTTGGCAAACTTTGATTACGCGACGCGCATTCTCAAAGGGAAGTTTGATGCTTCCGGAGCTAGCGTGGCACATATTGGTTTCGGTCTGATTCTATTAGGAGCATTGATCTCTACTTCGCGCAGCGAGAAGATTTCTGAGAATGCTTCGCGTTTCGATATAGAGCAGCTGAGTAACGATTTTAAGAACAATGAAGATGTTTTGCTCTTCAAGCAGGATACCATCATGATGGGCGGCTACTTCGTGAGCTACAAAGAGCGAAACAAGGAAGGAGTCAATGTCTATTACAAAGTAGAATATTTCGATGCCAAGCCCATAGCTTATAAGGAGGGCGATCACGTGATTGCACGCGGTGTGGTGATGCGTGCCAAGAATGACCATGTACCGGGATCTGATTTTATTCTCGACCAAGGAGATCATTGGGAGGTGGTGCAAGACCCACGAGGTATGATGCTCGACTCGATTCCACGATGGACGCAGTACCGCCCCGGAGAGAAGCTTTTCGATCTCAATCCGAGAATTCAGCTCAACCCCGAATTCGGAAATGTGGCTGAGCCTTCTACGAAGCGCTATTGGGACCGCGATATTTACACACACATTCGTTGGGCAGAGCTGGAGGTGGATACGGATGCTACGGGTTTCCGCGCCGCCACTGAGGTGCAATTGGGCATTGGCGACACCGCTTTGGTAGGATCCAATTCCGTTCGCCTCAATCAGCTTTCGGTGGTAAAAGATGAGGAGAGAGAAAAGTACCGAATAGCTCCGAATGATTTGGCCGTTAAGGCACGAATCGGAATTAAAACTCCGAAGGGTGAAGTATATGAAGTGGAACCGCTTTACATCCTTCGCGATTCCATATTGCCCGTTCCCGATCCGGTTATACAAGATGAGTCGGGAGTGAGGGTCAATTTTGATAAGATCGATCCGGCTACCGGGAAACACACATTCTTGGTGGCCGAGCGATTTTCCAATCGAAAAGAATTTATCGTGATGCAAGCCATTCAATTCCCGATGATCAACATCTTGTGGATTGGCTGTATCATCATGTTCCTCGGAACGGTTATGGCCATTCGCCACCGCATTAAACTTTCGAAAAGAAGTAAAACAGCAGCATGAGTCATTTTGAATCCATCGCACTAATCGGAACGGGAAGAGTTGCCAATCAGCTTGGCTCAGCTCTATACGACAAAGGCGTAATCATTGAAGGCATATATGGGAGAAGTCCGGAAGAAGTTGAAAAACTTGTAGACAAGCTAGACTCTCGAGCGATTGACAATTTGACTGATTTGATTCAAGCCGACTTGATTTTATTGACGGTTTCGGATGATTCAATTACTGAAGTTTCGCGTCAATTGAATTCCAAGAATAAGGGTCTTGTTGCCCACACTTCGGGTGCGGTTCCTCTATCTGCGATAGAAGGGGTGAAAAGAAAAGCAGTGTTTTATCCGCTTCAGAGTTTTTCGCTCGATAAGCAGATCGTATGGGAGAATGTTCCTTTTTGCCTGGAGGCAGAAAACGATGCTGATCTCAATGCTTTGGGTGACTTGGCAGAATTGCTTTCTCAGCGAATTCACGTCTTATCCAGCGATCAGCGCAAGAGTCTTCACTTGGCCGCTGTATTTGCGAATAACTTTGCCAATCTGATGTTTGAGCTTTCGGAAGACCTTTTGGCGAAAGCCGATATAGACCGCAGTATTTTGCATCCGCTGATTTTGGAAACGGCCAACAAAGTGCTGATGCAATCGGCCAAACTCTCGCAAACCGGTCCGGCCGCCAGAGGAGACAAGCAAACAGTGGAAGCACACCGCCAACTTTTGGGCGAGGGAAATTCCTATCGGGAAATTTACGATCGACTGACCAACGAAATATACAACCGCACCAATGAACAAAAGCTATAAGGAAAGGCTGCATGAAATAACCACCTTGATTTTCGACGTCGATGGTGTTTTTACCGACGGTGTAGTGCTGGTCATGCCCGACGGCCAATTCGTGAGGAGGATGCATTCCAAAGATAGCTATGCCGTTCAATTTGCTATTAAAAAGGGATTACGCATTGCCATCATTACAGGCGGCAACTCAATAGCGGTAAGGGATGGCTTGTATAGCTTAGGTGTCAAGCACATTTTTTTACAAAGCAGAAATAAAGAGGAAGTCTTTGATACCTTTGTCGAAAAGCAGGGCATCACTGCTGAGGAAGTACTTTATATGGGGGATGATATTCCTGATTATAAAGTAATGGAGAAGGCCGGGTTGGCCACTTGTCCGGCAGACGCATCGGAAGAAATTAAGCGCATTAGCGATTATGTTTCGGTGAAGAAAGGTGGTCACGGTTGTGTGAGAGATGTCATTGAACAAACCTTGAAAGTTCAGGGACGATGGTTCGATGAAGATGCCCACGAATGGTAAACCATGCATTCATTTTTGCAATTTTTGCGCCTCACACGTCCGTTGAATTTATTCATCATCGCCTTGACAATGGTATTGATGAGGTACTTCGTTCTCAGGCCCCTCGTCGAAGTAAATGGGTTTGAGCTCCAGCTCAGTTTTTGGCAATTTCTGATTTTAGTGATCAGCACCGTGCTCATCGCAGCGGCAGGGAATATCATCAACGATTATTTCGATCAACGCACCGATCGGGTAAATAAACCCAAAGACATCATAGTGGGGGTTCACGTGAAGAGACGGGTCGCCATGTTTTTGCATCAGTTTTTCAACTTGATCGGCCTGGCGATGGCTTTTTACCTCGCCTATTCCATTGGTATGTGGAAGTTGAGTATCGTCAGTTTCTTTGCTGCCGCAACCTTGTGGTTCTATAGCGTACAATTCAAACGCGACCTCATTATTGGAAATTTTCTGATTGCTCTTTTGGCCGGGTTGGTACCGATACTCGTGGGAATCTATGAAATCCCTCTTTTGATCGAAACCTACGGCGAGGAAGTTGTGCAGTATTTCCGTATTCAGCGACCGAGCGAAGATCCCGCACTCTACTTCAAATTGCTGTTCTACTTTATTCTGGGGTATGCGACGTTTGCTTTTGCGCTCAATCTTATTCGAGAATTGCAAAAGGATATGGCCGACGTGAAAGGCGACGCCCGAATCGGAGCCCGAACGGTTCCCTTGGTTTATGGAATTAAAAATGCCAAAAAGGTAACGGCCGTCCTCATCGTGGCAACCATCGTAGCCTTAGTCATCCTTCAGCAAAAAGTGGTTGACGATCCCTACTCACTGATTTATATGCTTGTTGCGGTGATTTTACCTTTGCTTGCCGGACTTTGGGTAAACCATCGAGCGGTCAGACGTCCTCAATTTGTGAAAGCAGGGAATTTTATGAAGTTGGCCATGCTCGGCGGCCTTCTTTACAGCATTGTTCATTATTACATCTATTACGCGAGTGAATTATCTTGATTTAAAACACCATAAAATTATCTTGGCTTCAAAATCGCCGAGAAGGCACGAACTCATGAAAGGGCTCGGAATTCCCTTTGAAGTGAGAACCAAAGAGGTAAATGAGGATTTTGACCCTGAACTGCAGGGTGCCGAAATACCGCTCTATCTGGCGCAGAAGAAAGCGGATGCTTTTAAATCTGACCTGAAGAATGACGAGATTTTGGTGACTTCAGATACGGTCGTTTGGTTGGGCAACCACGTTTTCAATAAGCCCGAAAATGTGGAAGAAGCGGTGGCTATGATCACTGAGTTGGAGGGAAGAGCGCATGAAGTCATCACAGCTGTCTGCCTCACTTCTTCTGAGAAACAAACGGTGGTATACGAAACCACCAAAGTCCATTTCGGCTTGGTGGAACGAGAAGCCATAGAGTGGTACGTGAGCGAATTCAAACCTTTCGACAAAGCAGGAGCCTATGGCATTCAAGAGTGGATCGGATACGTGGGAATCGAAAAGATAGAAGGCTCATTTTACAATGTCATGGGATTCCCTACGAGGTTGTTTTACAATGAGCTAAAGAAATTCATTGCATGATGAAATTAGATATTCTGGCCATCGCCGCCCATCCTGATGATGTCGAACTCAGTTGCTCAGGCACCATTATCAAATCCATCCGCCAAGGCAAAAAAGTAGGAATACTGGACCTTACCAAGGGAGAGCTTGGCACCCGAGGCACGGCTGAACTCAGGGCCGAGGAAGCCGAGAGAGCTTCAGAAATCATGGGGATAAACGTGCGCGAGAATGTTGGCTTGCCCGACGGGTTTTTGAACAACGTCAAAGAGCAGCAATTGGCGATTATTCCGTTTATTAGGAAGTACCGACCTGACATTGTCTTGGCAAATGCATTGGCAGACCGTCATCCCGATCATGGCATGGCTGCAGCACTGGCAGCGAAATCTTGCTTTTTAAGCGGTCTTAAAGCCATTCCCACGAAAGACGAAAACGGCAATGCCCAAGAGGCCTTCCGGCCCAGAGCCGTTTACCATTACAACCAAGATCGCTTCTTGCAGCCTGACTTCGTGGTAGACATTTCTGATGAATGGGAGCAAAAGGTGAAATCAATTCAAGCTTTTTCCAGTCAGTTTTACAGCGGGAAGGAAGACAATGAGCCCGTGACGCCAATTTCCACTCCTGAATTTATGAAGTTTCTCGAGTCACGAGCAAGAGACTACGGTCGTTCGATCGGCGTGCAGTTTGGTGAAGGATTTGTAGCCGATAGAACCATCGGGGTGAGGGATTTGAGTGATTTGTTGTAAATCAATTCGTTTTCATCAGGTCATTTTTGGTGAGGTTTTGTCATAAATTTTGATCGCTCTGCGTCAAAATTTTCGCCAAAACCATATGCTCTAACCCTCTCAACCCGGGGCTTCACTGTCGTACGCCCCGGGCTGAGAAACCTCGCCCCTTCAGGGCTCTTCCTTGTTTCGGCCGAGACATCTTTTTCAAATCAATCTCGAAAAATATGATACT
>DATFKV010000187.1:0-4110 GCA_035268465.1 Cryomorphaceae bacterium
CACCTCTCCCATCATTCTGCCGACATACCAGACGGGCTCTAGTCCGCGTCGACCTTCGTGAGGCTCCCTGATTTGCGCACAATCGCCTGCGGCATATACCGAATCCACATTCGTTTGAAGCCGGTCATTGACCAAAATGCCCTTATCGGTTTCAATATTCGTGCTTTGGAGAAATTCGATATTGGGCGTCACGCCGGTGGTAATTCCCACCAAATCGCAGGGTAGCTTATCCCCGCTTGTTGTTCTGACCGATTTGACTTGCCCTTCTTCGCCATTGATTTCTTCAATCTCAGCATCAACGCGTAAATCCACACCGTGATCTCTAATATGCTGCCCGATGCGTTCTCCCTCTTTTGCAGTCAGCACTCCGCCCCAAAATACCTTCTCTCTGACCAACATCGTAACCGGAATATTTCTGGTCAGTAGCATTTCCGACAATTCGACACCAATCAGACCTCCACCTGCAATAACAGCCTTAAAGCCCTGCTTATTGCCTTCCAGAGGGGGTGGCGTTCGCTTTTCCAAATTCTCGAGATCTTGGAGTGTGACCAGCCCTTGTACGCCTTCCAAATCCTGGCCCGGCCAACCAAAAAATCGCGGTCGCGAACCCGTGGCAATGACCAACTCATCATAAGAGACGGAATCACCCGCGCGCATTTTGAGGGATTTCGAGGCCGTATCGACCTCTTCCACATAATCGAAGATCAAATCGATGCGGTTCTTTTTCCAAAACCAATCCTCGTATGGCTTAATGTGATAAAATTTCATATGGCCCATGTATACGTACATCAAGGCCGTTCTGGAAAAGAAATACTTCGACTCAGCAGAAATAACGACAATATCCACAGAGGAATCATTCTTCCTCAAATGGCGGGATGTAGTGATTCCTGCTATTCCATTTCCAATGATGACTACTTTTCGGTTACCAGACATTCGCTCAAAGAAAACACATTAATCTGAAGGTAAGCTGTCGGTGCAGCGACATTCTCGGAGTCCAAGGATGTAGAAAGAATTGGAATCCCTTGATCATCAAGTTTTGGCTATATTCGAGCTTTATAAATGTACCAAATGATGAAGACTTTACGTGCCGCAATTATCGCGTTTACAGTGCTTACGACTTCGATTACCGCTGAGGGTCAGCATGCCTTCTTGGACCAACCACTCATCGAAGCTCTCAACGAAGCTCAATGGAATGAATTGATTTCAGTGGCGATCGTACTGGAAAACGAAGTGGACCTGTTGACTTTAAAAGAAGAATTCAATGAAAAAAAGATTCCGGCAAAGGAAAGAGCTCCTTTGGTAGAGCAAGCGCTTAAAGCCAAGGCATCGGCCACGCAGCCTCCGGTATTGGAATTTATTGCCAATTCAAATCTTGAGCATTCAGACGTTCAAACGTTTTGGATTTCAAACTCCATTGCCCTGAAGGCAGAGACGGAGCTGGTTACGGCACTTTCGAACCGAGAAGACATTGCCTACATGTATTTAAACCGAAATGCATTCGGGTATGTGCCAAAAGCAGAGAAAGTCCAAAACGTCGAGAAAAGCGTGGGAGGTATTGAACCCGGTCTCGAGGCTATTGGAGCGCCGGAGATGTGGGCCATGGGTTATACAGGTCATGGCAGGATAGCCATGACTTATGATACCGGCGTATGGGATGATCACCCGAGTCATCAAAAAAGATTTCTGGCTAACAGAATGCCTTTGCTCAGCACTTGGTTTGGTTATGACAGCCCCGTGCCAGTCGATAAATCGAGTAGCCACGGAACTCACGTGACGGGCACCATGCTGGGACTCGACACGGCCACGAGCGATACCATCGGTATGGCGCCGCGCGCTTATTACATAGCCACCGACCCCGTCGTGTCCAATTTGGCAAATGTCAAACCGCTCACCGATTTTATGTTTGGATACGAATGGTCTCTCAACCCTGACGGCGATTCAGAAACAACCCATGATATTCCGGATGTGATCAACAATTCATGGGGGTTTGGTCCTGACTTAGATGAGGCGCCCTGTCCTGAATTCGTAGTTCCGGTCTTCACTGCCGTAGAAGCAGCGGGCATCGCTAATGTTTTCTCAGCGGGAAATGAAGGGCCGGCAGATATGACCATGAGTGTGCCGCACAATACCAACATTGGGTTGGTCAACTCATTTACTGTCGGGGCTACGTCATCCGGTGGAACGTACCCCATCGCAAGTTTTTCAAGCCGTGGACCTAGTATTTGCGGTGGTGAAGGAAGCATTTTGATCAAACCTGAAGTTTCCGCACCGGGCGTCAATGTTCGGTCTTCGATAGAAAATGGAGAATATGATTTCTTTAGCGGTACATCGATGGCTGCTCCTCACGTCAGCGGTGCCGTACTTCTTTTACGAGAGGCTTTTCCCGATTTAACGGGCGAAGAAATTCTTCTGGCTATCTACAATAGCGCCACGGATCTGGGCGAACCCGGAGAAGATAACACTTATGGAATGGGCTTCGTGAATGTGAAAGACGCCTATGACTTGTTGTCAGAAACACATACTCCCACTCCTCCTGCCGTTCTTACCACCGACATCGAATTGGTCAGAATTATCAGTCCGGCCGATGACATTATTTGCACGGATGGAACCAGCGGCATCACCCCCATCATTGAAGTTCAAAACAACGGAAATGAGTTGATTGATGGTTTCAACCTCTTCGTTTCAATGACAGGTGAGACAACTGAAGTACCCATAGAAGTGGAAGGGATTATTGAGCCCGGCCAGAGTCAGGAAGTAGAGCTAATTGAAATCACATATGAAGGTACGGGCTTCAAGGAGCTACATGTGCGTATAGAGCCTTTAGCAGGAGAATACGATCTGTTGAATAATCACGGAGTATATCGATTTACTGAAATTCCAAAATACGACTGGAATGCAGAAGGTGCCTTCGGTGCCGACTTTACTGCAGGAATTGATTCACAAATCTGGACGGTATATAATCCGGATGCAGCCATCACTTGGGATACACTCACCACTCTTCAAATCGACGGTAGTGAAGGCTTTGTAGCGCACATGAATCATCCTGAGTATTTGGTCATTCTGAGTCAAGACGATCACTTGATCAGCCCTTTAATTCAGAACAGGCCTGAAGCGACCAATTCAATGGCTTTTGACTATTTCTACAGAAAAAGAAGCAGCAATGACTACACAATGGACACCTTGGTTGTATTTATCAACAGAAGTTGCGGTGATGAATACATGAGTGAAGAATTGCTTCGATTGGGAGGAGTGGATCTGTGGACTAACGATGATTCCGAATCCGATGCGCTACCCGAAACGACAGCAGACTGGAGAACGATCAATCTCAATTTGGAAATGGAGAATACCGACCCTTTCTTTTTCAGCTTTGTCTCCATCAACCGAAGAGGAAATAACCTCCTTATAGACAATATTAGAATGGGAGCCAACTTATCTACCTCTGAAGCTTCTCCGAGGCTTAAAGCTCGAATTTATCCCAATCCCACCAGGCATAGATTCAGAGTGGAGTGGAATGAGACCGGCAAAGCTGACGTGAGGCTATACGATATCTCGGGGCGAATAATCATCTCCCAAAGAAACTTGGAGAGTGGTGTCTTGATCGAAGACCTCAACTTGATTAAAGGGGTTTATTTGGTTGAAGTATCTACCGAAAAAAGCAGGTCTACCCAAAAACTTGTAGTGAATTAACGATTTACGATCAAACGCTTCGTCAAGACATTCATCGAACTGTACGCACTTACGAGGTATATGCCTTCCGGCAATTTGGAAATATCAATGGAAATATTTGATTTCAATTGACCGGTACTTACTTCTCTCCCGGTTAGGTCCAGTATTTTGAATTCACCTGAAAAATCAGAAGGAATTGTTATTTCCAAACTTTTCGAGGCAGGATTCGGATAGATCTGAAAATCCGTTTCAGCAATTTCTGTAGAACTTAAAGCAGACAGATTGTTCAAGTAGCGAAAAGAGACAAAGGCCTCGTCGATGAAAATAGCTTCGGCCACTACACCACCCGCTTCAGGAGATATCCAGGTATAACTGATTTGTTGAGGTCTTTCCACTTCTGTACCTGTGTTAGTGAAGCCAATGTAAATCGTGTCGGTAATATTG
>DATFKV010000188.1:0-6309 GCA_035268465.1 Cryomorphaceae bacterium
CACGTCTCCGTCAACTATTGTAATTGTCACGTCTTCGCCGAAAAGTGTAGCGACATCTCCTTCAGTAATATTGGCCGCAATGTTGAATCCTTCGATTACATGGTAAAGAAGAACTTCCGTTAAATCTCCGGTAGGGTCAGCCAAAAGATCATCTAATAATCCGGCCGGCAATGCATCAAAAGCATCATCAGTAGGAGCAAACAGAGTGATATTTCCTGCAGCCCCGCTTAAATCTGCTTCCAGACCTGCTGTATTAATGGCGTCCTCCAGAGTGTTGTGAATATCGCTGTTAGCCACAATATCGTATACGGTCGTAAGTTCTGTCGGAAGCAGAACAGCATCGATTACGTGAACCACACCATTGTCAGCCTCAAGATCAGCTACGGTAACCAATGCCTCATTGACCAAAACATCACCTCCATCGAGCGTAATGGTTACATCTTCTCCGTTTACGGTCGTTACCATTTGACCGTCTGAAAGATCGCCGGAAAGTGCTGTAATCGGGGCAACGTGGTAAGTAAGGATATCGGCCAAAAGCCCGGTAGGATCAGCTAGAAGAGCTTCGAGCAGTGCAGGATCCAATGCTGTAAAGGCCTCATCAGTCGGAGCAAAAACAGTGAATGTTCCATCACCCGAAAGTGTTCCTGCCAATTCAGCGGCAAGGATAGCTGTTTCTAAGGTGTTGTGTTCTTCGCTATTTGAAATAATCGTGAAGACCGTATTGTCGGAAGTACAAGATAAGGTGGGGAAGCCATTGTCAGTTCCTTGATTTGTTGAAGTCTCACCACATTCGCCTACTTCTTGAATTCCTATTTCGTAAGTCCCGTCCACGGGTGCTGTCCATGTAATTTGACAGTCTTGAGCAATGGCAACCAGATTCCCAACAGGATCGATGACCGTTAATTCGGCATCCCAAGAACCGGCTCCCGGGCCTTCACAAATTGAGAAGGTGTATTCTTGACCTGCCATGAAGTTATCTACCGTATAGGATTCACTTGCCCAAGCTTCAAAGCCTGTAATTTGATTGGTCGGGCACACACCAAATTCAGAAACAGGAGCGCCTCCGAATTGGTCGTTGAAATTGGTGTAAGGGCCTGCTGCGAAATCCGTACAAACAGCTCCTGCAGGAACCAAGACTGCGTCAATAATATGCACTACTCCATTTATTCCAGGCAGGTTGGTAACCGTTACTTGAGCGTCGTTAATAAATACATCTTCTCCAACAATCAAAACGTTGATATCTTGACCATTCAAGGTAGCAATCACCTGACCGTCGGTAAGGTCTCCTGCTAGCTCAATTGAACCAACAACATGATAAAGAAGAATGTCGGCGAGCGCTCCCGTAGGATCGGCAAGTAAAACATCAAGAAGTCCGTCGGGTAAGGCCGCAAAAGCATTGTCAGTAGGAGCGAACAAGGTAAAAGCACCTGGGCCACTCAGAGTACCATCGAGTTCGGCAGCAATAACAGCCGTCTCAAGTGTACTGTGCACGTCGCTTTCTTCTACGATATCAAAAATTGTGGTTGCTCCTTCAGGAACCAGAACAGCGTCAATGACGTGTACTACTCCGTTTATCGCGGGAATATCTGCGATAGTAACTTCGGCTCCATTGATAAATACTCCTCCAACGAGGTCAACAACAACATCCTCCCCGAAAAGAGTTGTGATGGCTTGATCTTGGGTAAGCGTGCTTGATGGTGAGATACCTTCAACCACGTGGTTTAACAATACTTCCGCCAGAGTTCCCGTTGGGTCTTCCAAGAGTGCGTTGACTAAGTTTTCAGGCAAGGCTTCAAACGCAGCATCGGTAGGAGCAAAGACTGTAAGAGCGGCTCCGTCCTGCAGGTCATCGTCTAATTCAGCTGCATTCACTGCTGCTTCCAATGTAGTGTGATCTTCACTATCTACAATTATATCATAAACAGTCGCCGCAGAGGAAGGAATCAATACTGCATCTAACACATGAATAAAACCGTTCGTGGGCGCTCCGCTCGACAGAGTTATAGTCGCCATATCAATCATAAAGGTTGATCCTTCAATGGTAACGGTAGTAGTCTGACCTGAAAGCAATGTAGTTAAAGACTGCCCGTCAGTAAAAGCGCCGGTTCCAAGATTGCCCGGAGTAACGTGATATAGCAAAATATCTCGCAACAGACCGGTAGGATCACTGAGCAAAGTCTCTACCAAATTTTCAGGTAGGGCGTCAAATGCCGCGTCTGTAGGTGCAAACAATGTGAGCGGCCCTGGTCCTTGGAGAGCTGCGCTCAAATTGGCGGCATCGATGGCTGCTTCCAAAGTAGTGTGATTGGGACTATTCTGGACCGCGGTATATATGGTTTGAGCCTGAGCCGAAAAGCTCAGCACTACTGCCGATAAAATGGAAAGTAGAAAGTTTTTCATGGGATTAAGTTTAGGATTAAAGTTAAGGTTCACGACAAATTTAACTTTCAAGTCGAGATTTATCGAAAAAATCAACAGTAGTGTTCAATTATTGTTGATGATCAGGACTATAGTATCAAACAAAAAATGCCCTTTCAAGCAAAGCTTTCTTGAGATAACACTCTGCTAAAGCAAATTAGAATAAATCTGACAAGACATTAACTGTCTGTATTTCTTGAACCTGCACTTCCATCGCATGGCGATCGATAAAATGAAGCAACTTGGATTCGAAGGACTTCCCTTTCTATGGCTTTCCGGATTCTTTTATCGGAATAAGATTGAAGGTGAAAGCTAGCCGAACAAAATTTACCAACCTCCTCAACAGCGAGACAAATTACCGCTTTGTTTTTCAGGGGTTTAACGCCTTCTTATAAGTGTCAATCGCACGATTTCTCGCCATCTTGTGATCAACTATAGGTTTATAGACCATTCCCTGAAACTCGGGTACCCACTTTTTGATGTACGTCAGTTCAGGATCAAATTTTTTGGTCTGTAGGTCGGGATTAAATACGCGAAAATATGGTGCGGCGTCGCAACCACTGCCGGAAGCCCATTGCCATCCACCAACATTTGATGCCAGCTCGAAGTCAAGTAATTTCTTGGCAAAATAGGCTTCCCCCCAGCGCCAGTCAATGAGCAGATGCTTCGTCAAAAAAGAAGCAGTAATCATTCTAACCCGATTGTGCATAAAACCGGTAGCATTGAGCTCTCGCATTCCTGCGTCGACTATCGGGTAACCGGTTTTCCCCCGGCACCACGCTTCGAATTCCACTTCGTTATTCCTCCAGGGAATTTTGTCATACGCGGGACGAAAGCTGTCCTTTGCCGAATGTGGAAAATGCCAAATGATCATTTGGTAAAAATCCCGCCAAATGAGTTCTTTAAGCCACACTTCGCTGTGCCGTTGGGCAATGGCGACCAATTTGCGGATACTGACCGTACCAAATCTCAAATGCACACTTAGCCGACTGGTTCCTCTTACAGAAGGGATATCTCGACGCTCTTCGTATTTATCAACGACCTCCGTTTGTACATCACGCGATGGATAGTCATAATCGAAGGATTCAAACCCCATTTCTTCGATTGAAGGAATCGGCTCAGTCTTAAACTGAAAAAAAGAATCAAAATACTTACGGTTTTCGAAGGGCTGAAAGTTTTCTGCGTCAAAGGCTGCCAGCCAACGCCTACTGTAAGGTGTGAAAACCACATAGGGATCACCATCATCTTTGGTCACCTCAGATTTCTCGAAAATGACGTGATCCTTGAATTTCTTCAATTCTATGTTTTGATTGTGAAGCGAATCAGCAATTTTTCCATCCCGCAATCTCGCGTATGGCTCGTAGTCTTCATTGGCGTAGACCGACAGAATGCTGTATTCTTCTAATAGGCTTTTCCAGATATCGAGGGGAGAGCCGTACCGAACGATTATGTCTGAGCCAAAACCATTTAGTTGTTTTTTAATGCGCCCGATCTCTTGATGGATAAATTGGACTCTGCCGTCTCTTTTTTCCTCGAGTTTGTCTAAAATTTCTCGATCGAAAATGAAGAGAGGAAGCACATTCTTGTGGTTCTTCAACGCATAAAACAAACCCGCATTATCCTCCAATCGGAAGTCCCTTCTAAACCAAAATACAACAACTTCTTCTTTGTTCATGGTGAAACTAAGGTAATGTCTTCATCTGGTCTGGCGTAGGTAAAGCGGCTTCCTTTTGACACTTTATGATAAGCGTCCATTCCTGATATGGCTCCTATACCTGCCTCAACTAAATCGAAGTAGCCATCCGAGCCAAGGAATGTAGGATTTGTCCTCACCTCTTTCACTTCACCAATTATCAGTCTGGTTTGATTGATCTCCAACAGGGTATCCGATCGAAATTCGCAGGTAAAAGAGATCGGGCTTTCTTTCACATAGGGCAGATCAAGTTCACTGAATTCTTCGGTGAAATTGGTTCTGTCAAACTCGGATTCTGATCGTGAATATTTTGCTGAAGTTCGATGTCCATCTTCACGCATAGAGATGGGTAGCGCATTGATGGTGTAATGTCTTTTTGCAATGATGTTATCATATGTATGCCTCTCCACGGTAGTGGGCCGCATGATGAGTCCAACTAGCGGTGGGTTGGATCCGATATGGATGACTGATGAAAAAATTGCCAGATTCGATTGGCCATGTTCGTTTACAGTCCCTATCAGATTGGCGCTCTTAAACCCGGATATGCTGTTGATGAAATTTGCTCGGAAGTGCTTATCCATTCCTGCAATCTCTCCGGAAGAATAGGTTTTCACAAATTTTGAATCGTACCCATTCCACCGTCTACACCCAGCACTTGCCCGGTGATCCAAGAAGCTTTTTTACCGAGCAAAAATAGCGCTGCCTCAGCAGCATCTTCCGGTTTTCCATATCGATTTAACGGGTGTCGGGACCTACCTGCTTCTTGTTTCTTTTCGTTATTCAGTAATTGTTCTGCGAGAGGTGTATCTGTCAGAGACAGTGCCACTGCGTTGACACGAATCTCGGGAGCCAGCTCTGCACTGAGCGCGGTTACCAACCCCTCCACGGCCCCCTTTGCGGCTGATATGGAGGTGTGGAAATTCATTCCCCTTTCAGCAGCCACGGAGCTGAACATGACGACAGAGGCATTTTCCGCATTTTTCATTGGCTTCAAAGCTGCTTGAATGGAGTTAACCGCTCCGAGAACATTGACGCTGAAATCGTGCTGGAAGTCTTCCATTTTTAACCGCTTAAATGGCTTTAGATTTATCGTCCCTCCGCAATATATCAAACCATCGAGAGATTCAGGCAAAAAGGACCAGTCGGCATCAGGATTTGTAGCATCAAGATCTACTACTGTTTGATTATCATTTGATTCCATTCTTGAAGAAGCACTTCTCGATGCGATAAAAACATGATGACCTTCAGCTAATAACCCTTCAGTAATTTTCTGACCAATTCCCGTACTTCCTCCAACGATTAAATAATTCATTCTTCTTTGCTTTTCAATTTGTCGATTTCATTCAATATCTCTTGAGCTTCTGCCTGAAGCTTATCCGACTCTGCTCTGTTTGTGTGAGATAATTGGTGTGATTTTTCCAATAGCTGCTTATGCTTCGCATATAGCTTTTCAATGGGTGATTTTTTATTGAATAGTCCAAACATATTAATCCAAATAAGTTAAAAATTCAGTTCTTACAGTGTCTTTAAGGAATGACCCGTGAAAGCTGGTTGTTACCGTACTGCTGGCATCATCCTCCACCCCTCGGAGAGACACGCACATATGGCGCGCATCGATCATCACTGCAACGTCCTCTGTTTTGAGAATGCGTTTCAATTCTTCAGCAATTTGAACCGTGAGTCGCTCTTGCACCTGGGGTCGTTTGGCGTAGTATTGAACCACTCGGTTAATTTTGGATAGTCCGATAACGTTACCGTTTGACTTATAGGCCACGTGAGCTCTGCCAACTATTGGCACAAAATGATGTTCACAGAAAGACTTTACGGTGATGTCTTTTTCGACCAACATCTCTTTGTAGAGGTACTTGTTTTCGAAAAGAGCGACTTTCGGTTTGTTTTTTGGATCGAGGCCGCTGAACACCTCTTCGACGTACATCTTTGCCACTCTGGCAGGTGTTCCTTTGAGGCTATCGTCGCTAAGATCAAGTCCCAATGTTTCCATAATTTGCTCGAAATGGTGCGCTATTTTGGCCTTCTTCTCCGCATTGGTCAGATCGAAAGCATTTGACTTCATAGGTGTTTCAAGCGACGTCATCACGTGTTCATCACCCATCATCTCATTTAGATCGATCAGATCATCCTTCGCACTCGACGAAATTCCGTTCAGTTTCATACAATGTTATTTTCAGTTCAAGTTG
>DATFKV010000189.1:0-2979 GCA_035268465.1 Cryomorphaceae bacterium
TCTGTGTTTGGCTTTACCTCTTTCGGGCTAGCAATTTTTCTAACCTCTTCGATGATGGCTTTGTCGTGGGGGGGGACAATTTGTCCTCCATCATCCCAGTAGACCTTGTACCCATTGTACTCCTTGGGATTGTGAGAAGCCGTAATAACAATACCGGCTGAACAGCCATAGTGTCTTACCGTAAATGACAATTGAGGGGTAGGCCTCAACTCCGGATAGAGGTAAACTTTGATGCCGTTAGCAGCCAAAACCTCTGCAGCTTTTCTGGCAAATACATCGCTATTATTTCTGGAATCGTGAGCTATAGCCACGCTCTTTTCTCCATTTACAGCTGAGTTAATATAGTTGGCAAGGCCTTGAGTGGCCATCGATACCGTGTAGATATTCATCCGATTTGTTCCCGGACCCATTACACCTCTTAGGCCTCCTGTTCCAAAGCTCAGGTCCTTGTAGAAAGAATCTTCTAATTCCTTTGGGTTAGTATCGATAAGTGTTTGAACTTCGCTGCGCGTTTCCTCGTCGTATTCCGGCCCAAGCCACAATTGAGCCTTGTCTAAGTAATTCAATTCCATGGTTATAGGTATTTTTGTAGGTAGTGTTTAATGGTTTTCTCAATTCCTGATTCGAAGTTTTCTTCAGCTCGCCACCCGAGTTCATTTTCAATTTTGGAAGCGTCAATTGCGTACCGCAAATCGTGACCCGGTCTGTCCGTTACAAAGGTGATTTGCTCTTTATACGACGCCGCGCTCGGCTCAATTCGGTCTAGAATTTCGCAAATCGACTGCGCGATGTAGAGGTTGTTTCGCTCGTTGCGTCCGCCGATGTTATAAGTTTCACCCGCTCTGCCCTTTTCAAATGCCATGACTATTCCCCTGCAGTGGTCCGTTACATAGAGCCAGTCGCGCACATTCTGCCCGTCGCCATAAATTGGAATAGGATTTCCTTTCACAGCGTTCCTGATGATGGTGGGAATTAATTTTTCGTCGTGTTGTTTTGGTCCGTAGTTGTTTGAGCAATTGGTAGTGACTACATTCATTCCATACGTGTGGAAGTAACTTCTCACGATAAAGTCGCTGCCCGCTTTGCTTGCACTGTAAGGACTGTTAGGCGCGTACGGAGTTTCTTCGGTAAACAGCCCTTCTTTTCCCAAACTTCCATAAACTTCGTCAGTACTTACGTGCAGAAATCGCGCCGATTCTTTACCCGCCTTCACTTGTCCCGGTGCGTCCATCCAATGATTTCTGGCCACGTCGAGCAATGTGAAGGTGCCGTTTACATTGGTTTTGATAAATGCTTCGGGCCCGCTGATGCTATTGTCAACATGACTCTCGGCGGCAAAATGAAAAACGCCTGAAAAATCGTGCTCTTCAAAAAGGCTTTCGACCAAGCCCCGATGGCAAATGTCACCTTTAACCAGCTCGTATCGATCATTTTCTGAAAAAGAAGCCATGTTTTCTTCACGACCGGCATAGGTCATCAAATCGAGATTTACAACCTCAATAGTGGAATCGGAATCGAGTAAGTGCTGTATAAAATTGGAGCCGATAAAGCCCGCACCGCCGGTGACTAAAAACTTTTTCATGAATTGAGTTTCTCGTGAAAATCAGCCAAAGCGTCCTGCCAATGGCGGATTTTCAAGCCAAAAGTATCCTTTATTTTTTTCTTGTTCAGCACGCTGTAATGCGGCCTCTTCGCTGCCGTTGGGAATTGATCGGAGGTGACGGGTTCAAGAGTCACGCTTTTTCCGGAAAGGTGAAAAATCTCACGCGCAAAGTCGTACCATGAGCACACACCTTCGTTGCTGAAATGGTAGGTTCCGAATGCATTCTTGAGTGCGCCTCCGCAAATGGTTTCGATGGCTGCCGCCAAATCATTGGCAAACGTGGGGTTTCCGACTTGATCGAATACGACTTTTAACTCTTTCCGGCTTTCAACCAAGTGTAGCATCGTCTTCGGAAAGTTATGTCCTGAAAGTCCGTAAAGCCAGGAAGTTCGAATAATGATGTGTTCATTTAATGCCATACGAATGGCTTCTTCACCTTCCCATTTTGACCGTCCGTAAGCATTGATTGGATCAGTCGGGTCATCTTCTCGCAATGGCCGATTCCAGCCCAATCCGAAAACATAGTCGGTAGAGATATGAATCATCACCGCGCCTTTTTCAGCACAGATCTTAGCCAAAAGGCCGGGGGCTTCACCGTTGACCTTAATCGCCAATTCTTCTTCTTCCTCCGCCTTATCCACCGCAGTATAGGCTGCTGTATTAATAAGAAGGTCAAAATCCTGCGAACGTACTTTTTCGGCAAGTTGGTCCGGGTCGGACAGGTCAGCCTTTTCGCGACCAAGAAACTCATATTCCCAAGGCCCTCTGTTCGCCGCGATTGCTTGAGCGAGTTGCCCGGTCTTTCCTACGACCAAAATCTTTTGCATGCGCCAAATTTAAAAAGTTGCAAGCGGGTCCTGCTCATCGCTCTTTATTAAATTGTAAACTCGCAATATACTTTAAGATCATGCAAAAGTACCTACTCCTTATTCTCGCTACATTCTTTTCCGTGCAGCTGATAGCTCAAAAAGAGCTCAGAGCCTATCAATTCTATCAGGATTCAACTCCTATTTCTTTTGAAAAAGCCATTGATGCAATGGCTCAATCAGATGTGGTTCTTTTCGGTGAATTTCACGACCACGCCATGGTGCATTGGCTGCAGTTTAAAGCCACGCAGGAACTGATGAAAAGAGGAAACCTCATCATGGGGGGAGAGTTTTTTGAAACGGATGATCAACTTTTGCTGGATGAGCTTCTGTCAAGCGTAACTCCGATGAAAAAGTTTGAAGCCGAGGCCAAGATTTGGCCCAATTATAAAACGGATTACGCACCGATTATTCAACTAG
This sequence comes from Cryomorphaceae bacterium, assembly GCA_035268465.1. Classification (GTDB taxonomy): domain Bacteria; phylum Bacteroidota; class Bacteroidia; order Flavobacteriales_D; family Cryomorphaceae; genus JAKVAV01. The sequence goes on from DATFKV010000189.1 coordinate 2,890, forward strand.
CTACTGATTCCCAAATCACCTTTATTGCGACAAATATTCCCCGTCGCTACGCCTCATTCGTTGCACGAAACGGTGTTGATACATTGAGTT
>DATFKV010000190.1:0-2253 GCA_035268465.1 Cryomorphaceae bacterium
AATAAGTATCATATGAGGGGATGTGAAGCAGTGAATCGTTGATGTTCCATGCTTCGAATACTTCTCCTGAAGAGGTGGGCATTTTTCCGTCTCGGAAGATATTGAAGGTTCCTTGGTTGTCGGCAATCGGATTTTGGGCCATTCCGACAGTTGTCAAAAGAAGTAAGCTAATGAGTGAAAATAGTTGTTTCATGGGGGCTAAAAATATTCATGCGCTCATAACAAAAAGGGAGCCAAATAAAAAGATGCTGACAACTCCATTTTCATTGCGTTAGCAAACCAACGAAGGTCTTGGGCATTTGTTATTTCAATACGATGAAATAAGGCTTTGGTTACCTCTTTCTTTTCTTGCTCCACGGACCTCTCAAATCGAATTTGCGTCGGATAAAAAGTGTACGGAAACCTTGCTTCTTTTTACGGCGATAACCCATCAAGTGAAGGATCTCGACACTGTACCACTTGGCTACTTGTCTGTCTACGACCATGACGTGGTCACTGCCCATGTACCGCCTTACACCTGGCAAAAAGCCAAGAATGCGGTATAGGTTTAGCCGCCTGAAAACATAAGACACTACGAGCCAGAATCGTGCTATTTTCTTGATGATAAAAAAGCCGTCATCTCCCTTATCTTGATAGAGTGGCATGAAAATGCGTGCATTTTCGTTGGCTTTGAGTTGATGTCCATTGAGTGTAGCCAAGGGTTCTCCTTTTTTCAAGGGTTGGAAATTGTCAAATCCGCTCAACATTTTAAAATCATCTCCGGGATGCAACCCTTGCCGCATTCTTATTTCGTATACCTTCTTATTCCCCTCGGTGGCGTGGTAGAGCTGGTGGTAGTGTTTTTGGTATTTGGGAACTTCTATCTTTTTCATCAAGCCGGCATTCACCAATGAAATCCAAATCATTGCTTCATGGTTTCGGACTGATTCAGGATCGGTGTGCTGACCGCCTTCAAATGCCAATGATGGATAACCCAAATCATTTACATAGCTGAGAAGTGGCTCGTCTAAATGTTCCTCAATTCCGATCACCACCGGTACGGGCATTTTTTTGATAAACGCTCGATTCATCAGGGTGTCGCTCATGAAGATGAACGGTTCTGATTTCACGGAAGTGGTATGGAGATCAACGAAGTAAAATTTCTGATCGCTCTTTTTAAGTAGATCGTCCAGATAAGCCCATAGTTCGATTTGCTCTTCCACTTCATTGATCATTTCATCGGGGTGGTAGTCTCTCTTGCGAGCTCTTTCTACCTTATCTGCTTGCCATATCCGGTTGAGGTCATTGACGATGAATCTTTCTCCTCGCTCCAGAGCGGTGAGGTTTCCCACTAGGGCGTAAACGTTGCCGGAGATGAGTGGTTTCAGCTGGTGGAGCTGCTCCATAACATGGTATAATGCCAAGACCCCGGTTGGTTCGTTTCCATGCATGCCTCCAATAAATACCACACTTGGGCCGGGGCTATCACCCTTGATAGCAGCAATTTCACGTTTGATCTGCACCGAACGGCCTTCTATAAAATCGAATAACTTAATCTCTTTCGGCTTCAATATTATGTAATTCTTCAAATAGATATTCCGCCATATAGACGAAATCAAATTCAGTGAGAATCCCGATTAATTTTTTTTCCTTAACCACCGGCAGGCAGCCCAGATTGCTCTTGCGCATTATCTTAAGCGCTTCTGCAACTCCTGTTTGAGCAGTCACTGTAACCGGGTTTTTTATCATGATGTCGTCAACAGTGAGATTCTCGTCGTCAGATTGTTTGCAATAGTACTTTATAATATCACCTGCAGAAATAATTCCCACCACTTCACCCTCGTCGTTTTCCACGGGTACATGGTGAATCTTTCTCCAATTCATGAGGTTGGATACCAGTTCTACCAAGTCATCTTCTTGAACCGTATAAAGCTCCTTGCTCATTACTTGGTGAACATATTTATACTTGTTTGCCCAAGTTCCACTTTCTTTTTTCGTGGGGTAATCCCATTCATGGACAGGAATTCCCGAATACTGACGCTTGAGCATTCCCGCAGTCACGGCTATAACGGCCTCTTCCACATTTGCGTCTTTTCTCAATTGGTTGAACGACTGCACCAACCAGATCGAACCGGTTTGGTGTTTTTTCACTCGCTGCTCAACTACATTGATGTATCGCTCGATGTCTTCCTCGTCGATCTGCATCTTCTTCAATCCGGCTCGACTCATGGGAATGAGTTCGTTCATTAGCAGGCTTTCCGCTGTATGGACTTT
>DATFKV010000191.1:0-3062 GCA_035268465.1 Cryomorphaceae bacterium
GGATGAAATTCGACAAAGACCAGCTTGCCGCCCGGCTTTAAGAAATGAGCAATGACTTCTGCCCAACGATCCAAATCGGGCAGCCAGCCGATGGTGCCATAAGAGGTAAAAACCACGTCAAACTTCTCGTCGATGTGTTTCGGTGCTTCGTATACATCGCAGGCTACGAATCGCGCATTCAGGCCGAGCTCCTCATTGAGGTTTTGTGCTGCCTCGATGGCCTTATCAGAAAGGTCGACACCTACACAGTTTGCTCCCATTCGCTGCAGCGATAAAGTATCCTGACCAAAGTGGCATTGAAGGTGGAGGATGGATTTGCCATTCACATCTCCCAGTAGTGGCAACTCGATTTCCTTTAAAGAAGCTTGGCCCTTTAGGAAACCTTCCACATCGTAGAATTCGCTTTTCAGATGGGAGTCGACACGGTCGTTCCAAGATTGGCGGTTGATTTGTTGGTAGTCCGTTTTGGGTTTCATAACGAATTAGGCTTTGAACTAAAATTCTATTTTCACGATAGATGAAGTCAAATAATTGCTTAACTTTCAGTATTAACCATTCATTTTTTCTTTCTGTATTAAATCCGCCAGATTTCGCGCAATGAGACAAAAGTATCGTTTCTACTTTATTCTTCTTTCGATCTTGACCTTATGCGGTTCAATTTCGGGGCAATCGGTAGTGATTAATGAACTTCAGAATAAGAACTACCGCACCATCGCTGATGAGGACGGCGATTATGAAGATTGGGTAGAGATCATCAATCTTAGCAGCGACTCGATCAATCTCTCGGGCTATGGCCTTACGGATGATGAAGCTCAGCCATTTCAATGGATATTTCCCGACTTAACGATTTTGTCCGGCGAAATTATAATCGTATGGCTTTCAGGGAAAAACCGAACCGATGTGGATTCGGAACTGCACGCAAATTTCTCACTTTCAGATTCCGAACCTTTGATACTTGCTGATCCGAACCAAGAGGAAAGCGATGCTGTTCCTCCCGTGTATCTTTTGAGGGATATTTCCTACGGAAGAACAACCTCCCTTGAAATGGCGTACTTCGGCACTCCTACTCCCGGCGGCCCCAACCTGAGTGAGTCTTTTTCAGGGATTTGTGAACCCCCTGTTTTGAGCCATAGCTCCGGATTCTACGAAGAATCTTTTACACTTTCCATTTCAACAAGCCCGGGCAATAGTGTTATCTACACGACTGATGGCTCCGATCCGGCGACCGAAAATATTGATGGTGCCTCCATCTTCGCATATAAGAACAGTTACGCCTTTTCACCTTCTGAATCGCCGGGTCCCTTTCTGCCCGAGACATTAAATACCTATTCCTACAGCGAACCCATAGCTGTCGAAGACCGCTCGGGGGAACCCGACCGGATAAGTCAAAAGTCATCCACAAATGACTTTAACCCCGCCTATTTTCCAGAGTCCCCGTCATTCAAAGGAACGGTAGTCAGGGCCAGATCGACTGCTCCTGATCTGCTTCCGAGTGAAATTGTATCTCGGATTTTCTTTGTCACCCCTGAAGGTTGGAATCGCTACAATCTGCCTGTAGCTTCACTCATCTTGAGCGAATTGCATTTATTCGACTACCAAATTGGGATCCATACGGCGGGAAGGACATTTGATCAATGGCGAGAAGCAAACCCTGACGAATTTCCACCTCCGATTGGCAAGGCCAACTACGGACGAAGAGGAGAACTCTGGGAACGACCGGCGTGGATAGACTTTTTTGACATGACCGGCCAAATGATACCCATATCAACAGAATTGGGGGTAAGAATTCACGGGGCTTCCAGCCGAAAATTTCCTCGAAAAAGTTTTCGGCTTTATGCACAAAACTCTTACAACACCAATGAATTGAACTATCCCTTTTTCGGCAACGACTCTAATACAACGTTCGAAAGGTTAATTCTGCGAAACTCCGGCGGCGACCAATTATTTGGAAATATGCGTGATGCGGTTGTGCACCGAATGGCCGACCCCATGAGGGCAATAACCTCAGCATCGCAACCACATTATCTTTTTATCAACGGTGAATTTTACGGATTGAACATTTTACGCGAACATTTTGACGACAATTACTTTAAAATCCATTTCGGAATAGAGGAAGAAGATCTGGACCTGATCAAGGGATACAACGATATTGACAGCGGAGATGACGAGCGATTTTTGGAAGTCTATTATCACTGTCTCCTTGAGGATTTCACCGATGAAATGAACTTGAATCAGTTCGATGAATGGGTAGAGACATCCTCATTTATCGACGTCTTCATCGTACAGATGATTGCCTCCAACTCAGACATGCTTCCCAAAAATACCATTTGGTGGAGAAACAAGAGCCCCGATAGTCCAGATGATCGGTTTCACGCCGTACTCATTGATCTGGACAGATCCTGGGGCCACCCTCCGGCCCAAGCTATGTCATCACCGGATTATGACATGGTATTTCATTTTCTGGAAGATACTCTGGAAGCTCCGACTCCCTACCTGGTGTGTTTCAATTCGGCCATGCAAAACCAGGATTTCAGGAATCGGTTTATCACTCGAACAGCCGACGTTCTGAATACGTACTTCGTACCCGAAAGAACCATATCACTTATTGAGGAAATGCGTGACCTCTACCTGCCTCAATACGGCGAACATATTGAAAGATGGAGTGGAGATGACAATCCGCAAACCATTGATGAATGGCTGGAGGAAATAGAAATGATGGTAGCCTTTGCCGAAGAACGACCGGATTTTCACCGTCAACACATCGATGATTTTTTCGAAACGGGAGGCTTGTACGATTTGGTGTTGGATGTCTCGGATACCGATCACGGGCATGTGGATCTAAACACCATCTCCGTTCAGGAGGATACGGAAGGAATTTACGCACAGGTGTACCCTTGGGAGGGAATATACTTCAAGGATGTCGCAGTCACACTCACGGCGGTCCCGAATGAGGGATTTATTTTCAGTCATTGGGAGGGAGCCTTGACCGATGAGGAAACCACGGTTTCATCCACTTTCGCATCCGATTCGGTTTACGTGAAGGCAGTGTTTGCACCCGATAC
>DATFKV010000192.1:0-4542 GCA_035268465.1 Cryomorphaceae bacterium
CAAGACATGTTTCAAGACGGATTTATCAAGGTTTTTAACAAGCTGGATAAGTACGACGGAAAAGGACCCTTGGGAGCTTGGATTAGGCGAACCATCGCAAACAATGCCTTGGATCACCTCAGAAGAGCAAAACGCGAGCAAAGAAACATTTCTCTTTTTGAAGTAGAGTATAAAATGGATGCCCGATCAGAAGTTCATCCAATGGAAGAGGATGAGCCGATGGTGTCGGCAGATAAATTGACAGAATTGATTGGCCAAATGCCCGATGGATATAGAACGGTTTTCAACCTTTACGCGGTGGAAGAGTATACGCACAAGGAAATTGCCGAGCAACTCGGAATAACCGAAAGCACCTCGAAGACCCAATACCGCAAGGCAAAGGCTTACATGAGAAAATTGATTTCAAACGAAATAAAACAACCGATCCGTGAATAAGGATTTATTTGAACAGAGACTAGGAGAGACGCTACGACAAGCCGAATCAACGCCGCCCGAAGGGGCCTGGGAGTTTATTCAGTCACGAATACAATCTCCGTATACTCCGCCTTTTTCTTTCCCCACTTGGGCCGTAGTGGCGGTTTCTGCTGTGCTCCTAGGGGCTATGACCATGAGTGATATGAGCACGGAGCAAGAAAGCGATTCTGAGCGAATTGCCGTAAATGTCGTGTCAGATAGCGATGTTCTCAAAGTTGAAGAAACGAAAGGTGCAGTGGTTGAAGCTGAAGTTGTCTCAGTTGCAAAGGCAGAAAGTGAAAATATCTCCGCTAAGCGAATGGCATCGGAACCAATCGGGGCAGTAGAAATCACTGCTTCCACGAAAAGCGAATCGAGTGAAATTGAAGTTTTGGAGAGTGAGCCAAATAAAACGTCAGTGATGGCGGGGGCTGAAAGTCAGAAGTCATCCGCTTCTCAATTACCCGTGCAGGTACAAGCAAATAGTCTGTGGACGGAAGAGTTAACGGAAATTTCTGATAGGGAAACAAAGACAGAAGTTGAAGAACCTGTCAATTCATCTGAATCGTTTGAACCCCAGCTAAGCATCGAAGGTGTGAAGACATGCTACACCCCTTGTGAGCTTCAGCTAAGCGCCAAAGGAAATGCTTCTGAATACGCATGGGATGCGGCTACTTTTGGGTTTTTTCAAGGCAAAAGCCTGAACCTTACAATTGAAGAGCCTCGATCGTTGACGGTTTATGCCATAGCAAAATATGCTGATGGCTCTGAGAAAACAATACCCCAAACGATTGAAGTCAAAAAAGGCTCTAGTCTCGATGCACCAAACTCATTCACGCCGAACGGCGATGGAATCAATGATAATTACTTTGTAATCGGAAATGGAATTGTCTCCTTCACTATGACAATCATTAATTCGAAAGGTAAGGTGGTATTTAAAACCAACGATATCAATGAAGCTTGGAACTTTAGCGGATCGAATCTCGAACTGGAAAATGAAGTCTACACTGCCATTATTCGCGCGACCGGAATAGATGGTAAGGTGCATGCGGAAAATCAGCGATTGACTATTCTGCCATAATTGACTATTCTGCCATAACGGGTTTCGCGTAGCGCAAGTACAACCCCACAAAAGCATCGTAATCAGCGGTGCCGCTTTCGACTCCTTGGATCTTCAAGTAACGGTCGTTTACCGCTTCCGATAGTTCGGGGAAATAGGGTGGAGCATTGCTTCTCCTGCGCCAAATGGCCAAACGGTCAATTTGTAGTTCTATAGGAATGGCTTCCGCCAAAATCACTAGATCGGCCTCTTCCAATTTTCGATTGACTTCGCCCGCCGTATATCTCCACAGTGAATAGGCCGCAGAATACTCCCAAACGGGATTTCCTGAATGGACCAAAGCGATATAAGCCACTAAATTTGCCTCACCTTCGCTAGTGATGCCGTAGGCATGCGCCATTTCATGTGCCGCGGTAAACGGCCCCGTTATGGCTCCCGCGTCCGATTCTACATTGGCTTCACCCGTGAAGGGATTGTAGATTCCTCTTATTCCAACGCGTCTCAATGCGCCTAAGGGCTTTACTTTCCTTAAGGCTACATCGGTAGATGTAGGATATCCCAATTCGGATAAAACACCCTTCACCGCCTTATTTAATTTCCGGGTTTTGATTTCGTATTCCAAGTCTTCTACCGATGTCGAATCAGTTGGCAAGTCAATGGCTGCCCTTTTTTCGGCAGCATCGTTCATCACGTAGAGGTAGAGTTTGGCCACGTCGTATTGATCGTCGGTTTCAGCCAATGACATTCGCTCAGCCAAGCTAGGGCCAATGTAATTGTAGCCCCACAACAGCAGAAAGAGAGCGATCAGACCACCGCAGAAATTCAGCAATCTTCTACCGAAAATGAGCCACTTCCTTTTGATCATGGATTTTGGCAGACGCCAAATGAGCCAAGCGATGGCGATCAAGATCAAGAGATAATATCCCGAGAAGGGCAGTGCCGATCCAATGGGGTATTGTATTTTTCTGATAAAGGGAAAAACCCCTTGGAAATAAATTACTTCAAATGCTTTGGGAAATGTAGCGAAGACTAACCTTAGTAGTAGGGCTATTCCCAGAACTATCAATCCACCGAAGCGTTTGAGTGAGTTTTTCATTTTTCAACAGGGGAGGTGCTGCCCAATTCGGTGATGCCCATTTCGTAAAGCGCGAAGGCCCAAATATCGGCTTGTTCCTCGATAATCTTGGCCATTGGCTTTCCCGCTCCGTGACCTCCGTCTGTCTCTACTCGGATCAATACCGGGTTTGTTCCCGCGTGCGCTTCTTGCAGTGTCGCAGCAAACTTGAAGGAATGAGCAGGAACCACGCGATCGTCGTGATCGCCGGTGGTAACGAGTGTAGAAGGGTAGGAGGTGCCTTCTTTCAAATTGTGTAATGGCGAATAGGCATAGAGTGCATCAAACTCTTCTTTGGAAGCTTCCGCTGAACCATACTCGGGAATCCAGCCTTTGCCCACTGTGAACTTTTGGAAACGCAACATGTCCATTACGCCGACCGCGGGCAGCGCTACCGCAAATAGATCGGGACGCTGAGTCATCGCCGCACCCACGAGCAGTCCACCATTGGATCCACCTCTGATGGCCAATTTCTCGGAAGAGGTATAATTCTCGGCAATCAAAAATTCCGCAGCAGCGATAAAATCGTCGAAGACATTCTGCTTGTCCAACTTCATCCCTTGTTTGTGCCAGGCTTCGCCAAACTCTCCGCCACCGCGAAGATTTGCTAAAGCGTAAACGCCGCCATTTTCCAAAAAGAGGATATTGGAAACACTGAAAGAAGGACTCAGGCTGATGTTAAAGCCACCATAGCCGTACAAAAGTGCAGGGTTGTTGCCATTCAGTTCAATTCCTTTCTTGTGTACAATAAACATCGGCACTTCGGTTCCGTCCTTGCTTTTGTACTTCACTTGCTTCGAAACGTAGTCTTCGGGATCGAATTTCAAGTCAGGCTTGTTGAAAAGGCTCGATTCGCCTGTTTCAAGGTCGAGCTCAAAAATGGTGGGAGGGTAGGTGAAGGAGTAAAACGTGTAAAAGACCTTCTTTTCTTCTCTTTTTCCCGAAAAGCCGGAAGCTGATCCGGGAGCCGGAAATTTGATTTCGCGAATCATATTGCCTTCATAGTCCATCTGGAAAACCTGAGAAGTAGCACTTTTCAAATACTCGGGAAAAAGGTAGCCGCCGGCAGTGCTTACATTTACCAAAGTCTCTTCTCGCTCGGGTAAGATGTCCTTCCAATTTTCCAATTCGAAATTATTCGGGTCAATTGAAACTACTCGGTAATTGGGCGCGTCAATATCGGTCAGAGCGATGAATTTTCCATCTTTGTGATCGATGATGGACGTTTTATTGGCAAAGCCTTCGCGCACCTTGGTCAACTCGCCGCCAGCTTCCAAATTCTTGAAGTACAATTCGTAGCCGTCCGTTCCCGATGCGGCATACATGATCAGGTACTTGTCATCTTCCGTGACATTACTCCAGTGGTAAAGGTCGGGGTTCTCATTATTCCGGTAGAAGAGTTTGTCCTCGCTCTGCGGAGTGCCCAGCTTGTGGTAGTAGATGCTGTGGTACTTATTGTCGGCACTCAATTCCGTTCCCGGCTCAGGCTCAGGGTAGCGGCTGTAGTAGAATCCGTCTTCAAACCATCCCGCTCCTGAAAATTTAACCCATTCCAGCTCATCATCGAGGTCTGTATTGGATTCAATTTCCCGAATGTAGATTTTGCTCCAGTCCGATCCGCCTTCCGATTTGGTGTAGGCCATGTACTTGTTGTCAGAAGAAGCGCCGATTAGGTTTACGCTAACTGTGCCGTCTGCTGACAACGCATTCGGATCGATAAAAACGGATGGCTTTCCGTCTTTTCCTTTTTGGAAATAGATGACCGATTGGTTCTGTAGTCCGTCGTTTTTGTAGAAAAAGTAATAGTCACCCGCTCTAAAAGGAGAGGAGAGTCTAGGATAGTTAATCAATTCGGTGAGTCGATCTTCAATTTGTTGTCGGTACGGTATTTTTTCGAGGTAGGATTTAGTAACCT
>DATFKV010000193.1:0-2568 GCA_035268465.1 Cryomorphaceae bacterium
TGTCATCGAAGATCGTTCCGTAATTTTCCGTCGCACCAAAAGAGGAAGGGGTGTGTAATGCAGCCGAGACTACGTTCTGATTGTTTCCCCAGTGCTCCATGATATCAATTTCCCCGCATTCAGGCCATCCTGTTGTACCAAACTCTTCTTGCCAATATCCCCCGTTTTCATTGATGTTTTTCCCCAGCATCCAGATGGCAGGCCAAGTTCCTGCTCCTTCAGGTAAGATGGCTCGTGCCACTACGCGTCCGTAAGTAAAAGCGAATTTTGAATTAAGTCGAGCTGAGGTGTAATCCTTTGTAACACCCTGATCTGAGAAAGTCTCACTTTTCGCCACGATGTGTAGATTGCCATCGTCTACAAATGAGTTCTCAATTCGGTCGGTGTAGTGTTGCTGCTCGTTATTGAACCATCCCCAACCATTGGGGAGGAGCGTTTGATGAAACCATTTTTCAGAATTGATGGCACCATCTGTTTCAAATTCATCAGCCCAAACCAAGTTTGTGTAAATAGAATTTGTTGGATTGGCATCAAGATCAAGAACTCCGTCGTAGGCAAAATCGTCTATAAATGCCATCACTTGATCGGTGTTGTTTTCTCCGTTTACTTGCAGCAGTACCCTGTTAAAATCAAATCGGTCCGTCGGCGCAGGAGAGGAATTATTTAAGTTGATATAGTCATCGGTCGAAAAGTCAAAACTTACCGTCTGCCATTGGTCAAGTAGTAAGGGCTTAATAATTTCACATTGAGTCTGCCAAGGCTGATCCAAATTAGCGTTCTGCAATTTTAATGAAATTTGGTTCTCTTGATCGCCTGTTAGTTCATCTGAAGGGATGTAGATTTTTAAGGAGAAAGTGCTGTTATCCGTAAGGTCAAAATTTACTGAAGTGTCAAAACTTACGTTGCCGTAAAGCGCTCCGAAATCTGAATAACTCATGACACCTTCTGACGTGTTTTGCTCCGTGGAGTATGGATTGCTCACTCCGAATACTGCATTGACATCAAATGCTTGCCAATTCAGGTTTGAATCAGATGACTCAAAATCATCTTCCAAAATAATTTCCTGACCTGTGCTGATGAGAGAGGTTGCAGAAAAAAGCGCAATCAAAAACAATGTATAAACTTTCATGAGATATTCGGTTTGATCCTTTTTCAGGACTTAGTGTTCTATTTACAATATTAAGGAATAATACCCCCGACTTGTTCATATCCGTAGGAATTCAGTTCATCAAAGGCTTTGATAATGTATTAGTTTTGCCAAAAATTACGATTCGCATGGCATACGGAGATACCCTCAACCGCGGCGCAATAGCCATTACCCCGAAACAGGCATACCATGATTGGGCCAATGCTGCTTTACCCGATGAAGGACCCACACAGCCAGACGAGAAAGATGAAGCAACCATGTACTTGGTTGACGGCAATTGGACAGATGTCGACGAGCCATTGCTCAAACATTGGGAAGATATTTTCGCCAATGAATTATTTCTCACCACGACTGACGAGGATCTTTGGCCTGACGAAATAGACTTGGAGATGTTTAAAGAATGGTTTTCGTACTCGATCGGTTCTATATTAATCGATTTGGAAGAGACTGAATTGAAGAGTGAAGAGTAAAAAGAATAAACAACTAAATCAGGACTGAAGGCGCTTTGATTTAGCTACCATTTCCTGAAAGTCAGTCCGCTTTTTGTAGTAAGTTTGGTTGAGTTCTTTCGTGAATTTTTCCAATTCGACGGAGACTTCTTTGACATAAGAATTGAAGTTCTCGGTATCTTCTTGACTCATTTTATCCTTGTCAAAAATATCTATGAGACCAAGTAAATTGGTTACAGGTTTTCTCAGGCCATGAGAAATATCGAAAGCAATCCCTTCCAGCGTGAGCTGATACTCTTTTAAATAATCAATATTTTCAAAAACCCCGTACCACTCCGTTATCTTCTTGTACTGTCTCGGAACGGCAATGCCTCTTATCCACTTACTACCGTGGTTGTTCACCAGTCTGAACTCTTTTACCCACGGCACCAATTCTCGAGAGGCAGTAGTGATACTTTCTATAAAGCACTCCTTATCTTCAGGGTGAACCAAATCCGACAGGAGGAAGGGATCGTCTTTAAGTCGTTTGGGTTTTAGGGCAGGGTGTAGTTCCGAAATCCCTGCGCTTATGAAAGAAAAATTGTATTCCTCGCGGTCGTGACTGTAATCCAGTTGAAAAATAGCCCCGGGCACATTGTCGGTTAGAAATCTCAATCGTTTTTGATCGAATTCTATTTGCTTGTTTTGCTCGATCAGTAATTTTTTTTGTTCCAGATGTCGAATGATCTTCTTCGCGATTAATTCAATTCCATGTTTTTTATCCGCGCCGAGCCCTCTTTCTTTCGTATCCAATAAACAAATGGTACCGATTTTTATCCCTCTGGGGGTAACGAGCGGTGCGCCTATGTAGTAGCGAATGTAGGGTTGTCCGGTTACGTAGATATTGTTTTTGAATCGTTCGTCAGTCAGTGTATCGTTTACCGTAAAAATGGAGTTTTCGCATTCAAGAGTCTGAATGCAAAAGGAATCTTT
>DATFKV010000194.1:0-2221 GCA_035268465.1 Cryomorphaceae bacterium
ATCAAATTGGGATTAAAGCGACGTTTGGTTCTCCTGTTCGAAAATGAAACATTGTTACCAACCATTGCTTTTTTTCCCGTGAGCTCACATGCTTTAGCCATGATTACTGTCCTTTAGGGTGTAAAAAGTGGGGTGCAAATAACGGTATTTTCTTCTTATTAATCAAAGCTTCCTGAAATAATTTCTTGCCTCAGCCAATTAAGAACGCTAAGCATTGATATTCTGATATTTCGCTCTCGGCTCTTACCTAAGTTAAGCTGCTTTGCCAATGTTTTATTTTTTCCCGCAATAGAAACCCATACGGTTCCAACGGGTTTTTCTTCGGTTCCTCCATCAGGTCCTGCCACTCCGGAGGTAGAAATCGCAAAGTCCGAACCAAGTTTTCGCCTTGCTCCTTCTGCCATTTCTCTGACGACTTGTTCGCTCACGGCTCCGTATTTTTTAAGACTTGCCTCCTTCACATCGAGAATGGTCATTTTCGCTTTATTGCTATAAGTGACCATTGATCCGAGGAAATGAGCGGACGAGCCGGGAATGGAGGTAATCTCATGGGCAATCAATCCTCCTGTGCAACTTTCGGCTGCGGCCAATGTCAAGCCACGAGACTGAAAAAGATCTTGAATGGCTTTTGCGACGGTATCTTTGCCACGCCCAAAAATGTATTCCGGTACTCGCCTTTCCAGTTCGGCAATGTAGTGTGCGATTTTAGCGGCTGTCTCTTCCTTGTTGTCATTTTCCGCGTAAGCGGTAAGTCTTAGCTTCACTAATCCGGGCGAAGGCAGATAAGCCAAAGAGACTCCGTCATTTCGCAGAGCGGTCTCCCAGTCACTGATTTTCTCGGCCAAGAAGCTTTCGCCGATGCCTTGGGTTTGAATGGTCTGATGTATGATTGTTTTCGTCGGAAAATACTCTTGAAGCATCCGGAGACCGTAATCCCTCATAATGCCTTTCATCTCGTAGGGAACCCCGGGCATCGAAATCAAAACTTTTCCGTGCTTTTCAAACCACATCCCCATGGCAGTACCTCGGGCATTGCGCAAAATTTTGGCATTTCGGGGTAGGTCGGCTTGCTTTCGATTTGACTCGAGCATTTGCAATCCTTTGGCATTGAAGTATGAGTCAATGGCTTCTAAGATCTCCGAATTTCTCTCGAGAGTTGTCCCAAAATACTCCGCGAGAGTTTCTTTGGTCACATCATCTTGAGTAGGTCCCAGTCCGCCGGTCATTAATATCAAGTCAGCTCGATTAAAAGAGTCGTCGATGGAATCAAAAATGGCTTCGCGAGTATCGCTGATGGTGACGATCCTATTGAGCTTCACCCCGATTAAATGGAGTTGTTCGCCCAGCCAAGCTGAGTTGGTATCTATTGTTTGGCCGATTAATATCTCGTCGCCAATGGTAATTATCTCCGCTTTCACGGCGCGAAATTACGCATTTATGAATGCTCAATTTTCAATTTGAAAATTTCAATGAGCTTAACTGATGAAATCACATTTTCGCCTGATTGGTTTCAGCCGACTCGAAATCAACAAAGGCTGCCTCGGTTAAAAGACAGCCTTGTATATTCTGAGCTTGCAGGCTTCGGTAGTGCTTATTGCACTTCGTGGTAGGACGGTTGATTACTTGTATCATGCTTGGTGTATGCTGCGCACTGCTTCTGTCCACCCGAGCAGGATTGGGCTAGCGCCATTACGGCTACTCCTACCAATATTGCGAATAACTTTTTCATGTGAAGGGTTCTTTATTCTCGAAAGTATACCCCATTCATCGGGGAAGGTTTCAAAATTGTCTGTAGCAGACCATTTATCCTGCATTATGACCATCCAAATAGTACTATGTTAAAAATGGGTACTTTGTTTTGCATAGTACTGTATTAATTTATTATGTTTGTCCCGATTGAACATTAAACAAACAAAACAAATGGCAAATTCAAGAACGGAAGCAGCATACAAAAATACTCTTGGCAAGGGAATGCGGCCTCTCATTTACTCATCTGAACGACTCCAATATGAAGATTGAAAATACAAAAGCACAAATGCGGAAAGGAGTCTTGGAGTTTGTGATCCTGCAGCTTCTCAGTCAAAAAGAGATGTATCCATCAGATATCATTGGCGAGCTGAAAGAGTCGAAACTCATTGTTGTGGAGGGTACGCTTTACCCCCTACTCACCAGACTGAAAAACGCAGGTCTACTCGACTACCGCTGGGAGGAATCCAAATCG
>DATFKV010000195.1:0-4063 GCA_035268465.1 Cryomorphaceae bacterium
CGCAAGAAAACCCTTCGGGATACGATGACAATTCTCCGATCAATTTCGTGAATTTGATGGAAGGGGATTACATGCTCGTTCATGGCTCAGCCGACGATAATGTGCACCTACAGAACACCATGGAAATGGTTGAAGCCTTGGTGCAAGCCGACAAGCAGTTCGATTTATTTATTTATCCCGATAAAAATCACGGTATTTACGGCGGCAATACGCGCTATCACCTCTACACCAAAATGACGAATTTCATTTTGGATAACCTGTAAGCAACTAGACCTATGTTAGATAAGGAGTCGAGCACAATAAAAAGAGAAGAATTATGGGGCCACCCGAAAGGCCTATACATTTTGTTCTTTACTGAGCTTTGGGAACGTTTTTCATACTATGGAATGCGTGCAATTCTGGTACTCTATCTCATTTCTTCGATGACGGGAGACAATCCCGGTTATGGATGGGAAGAAAGTGATGCTCTGGTGCTTTACGGATGGTATACGATGGCGGTTTATGTTATGTCTATTCCGGGAGGTTGGCTTGCCGATCGATTTTGGGGCCAGAAAAAAACGGTTTTGATTGGTGGGCTATTGTTATGTGCGGGACACGGAATTTTGGCTGTCGATCACATTTATGCATTTTACGCAGGTTTGGCACTCATTGTATTAGGTGTGGGTGGATTAAAGCCAAATATTTCGACCATGGTTGGAGGCCTTTACCCTCCCGGAGATGAAAGAAGAGACAAAGGCTTTACGATATTTTACATTGGAATAAATATCGGGGCGTTTCTATCGGCTTTGATAGTAGGATACTTGGGTGAAAATTACGGCTGGCATTACGGATTCGGACTTGCCGGAATTGGTATGCTACTCGGACAAGCAGTCTTCATGTGGGGTCGGAAGTTCCTTAAGGGTGTGGGTGAAAACACCACGGATTTATCACCCGAAGAGCAAGCAGCGAAGGACAAACCGCTTAATAGCATCGAGAAGGATCGCATGAAAGTGATGATCATTTCATTCTTACTGATCATTGTGTTCTGGGGAGCGTTTGAACAAGCGGGTGGATTGATGAACATCTACACTAAACAAAAAACAGATTTATTCATTGGGTTCCTCGATTTCACTGTTCCGGCTTCGTGGTTTCAATCGGTCAATGCTTTCTTTATAATCACGCTTGGTGTGCCGATTGCCTCGTTTTGGCTGTGGTGGCAGCATAAAGGAAAAGAGGGTTCCTCACTCTTCAAAATGGCCATAGGTGTTATCATTATGGGGTGGGGATTCTTGTTTATGTCTGCAGCTTCGCTTCAGTTTGAAGCCGAAGGTGCTTCAGCCATGTATTGGCTTGTCTTGGCCTATTTGTTTCATACAGTGGGTGAACTTTGTGCTTCACCGGTGGCTCTGTCATTCATTACCAAGCTTGCCCCTCTCAAATATGCTTCTTTCATGATGGGCGCTTATTTCGCGGCGACCGGTGTTGGAAACAAGGTAGCGGGTCTGGTCGGTGAATGGTCTCAATCAGCAGGTGAGTTAGAGATATTTACGGGAATCGCTGTATTCTGCACGATTATCGGATTGTTAGTTATTGCTTTGCTCAAACCGCTAAAAAGACTGACTCATGGAGCTGAAGACAGGCCTGATTCTAAAACCTTGCAGCAGGAGAAGTTCGAACTAGCCGACGAAAGAATCAATTAAAACCAATCAATCATGAGCATTGCCTTTTGGATTATGATCATTGCCTGGATCTTTGTGTTGATCTGGGTCCCCTTTATCATCTATACCAATCGAAAACTACATCCGAAGGCACTCTTCGTACTTTTCTTTGCCGAAATGTGGGAGCGGTTTTCCTACTATGGTATGCGGGCATTGCTCACCCTCTATATGGTGAAAGAACTCTTTGCTCACCTTGATCAAGGAGAAGCCGACACGGAAGCCTTAGGTATTTACGGCTCTTACACCGCTATGGTATACCTCTTCCCCGTGATCGGAGGAATAATAGCCGACAAAATTCTGGGTTTTCGAAAGGCTATACTTTTCGGTGGAATCTTGATGATGGCAGGACATTTTGCCTTGGCGCTCGAAGGAATGTTTTTTGGTGGGAACATGCAATTGTTCTTTATGTCCCTGACTTTGATCATTATCGGTAACGGGTTTTTCAAACCCAATATCTCGAGTTTTCTCGGTAAGTTTTACGGATTAAAC
The DNA here is from genome assembly GCA_035268465.1 of Cryomorphaceae bacterium. Taxonomy (GTDB): domain Bacteria; phylum Bacteroidota; class Bacteroidia; order Flavobacteriales_D; family Cryomorphaceae; genus JAKVAV01. The sequence goes on from DATFKV010000195.1 coordinate 2,187, forward strand.
GACAGCCGAAAAGACGGTGCGTTCACCATTTTCTATATCGGTGTAAACATCGGTGCCTTGCTCTCGATAGTCACCTGTAGCTATGTGGCCGATGAGATCGGCTGGCACTACGGTTTCGGCCTTGCCGGCTTGGGAATGCTTGCGGGCCTATTGGTTTTTTGGTTCTTTGGGCCAATATCATTCGGCAACAAAGGCAGAAACCCAAGCTCTTATGACATTACCGAAGAAATAAACGAAGAAAAAGAAATCGCACGGCTGAAGTTGAGCAAGGAAGACCGAAAACAACTCGACCGGTTAGCGCTGGAAAAAGAAGACTTTCAAGTCTACACCTCACCAAAGCTCAGGCGAAATCAGATTCTAACCATTATCGGCACGCTTGTTTTCGTTCCGATATGCGCACAGTTCCTGAATCTGAGCGACATCGTTACGGGTATTTTGCTCACCTTGAGTATTGGAATATTGCTGGTGCTTCTCTTTATGTCATTCAAGCAGGATACCCTTCCGGGAAAACAGCGCATCTGGGTCATCATGGTTTTGTTCGTCTTTCATGCCGTTTTCTGGGCTTTGTTCGAACAAGCCGGTGGATCAATCACCCTTTTCACCGAACGCAACGTGTTGCGAGCCGGAATTCCTGCCCCTACCTTTCAGTTTTTCAATAGCTTTTTCATAATCCTCTTAGCGCCCGTTTTTTCGTGGCTTTGGATAAAAATGAGGAATTCAGGCAAGGAGCCTTCCACTCCGATGAAGTTTGTTTTGGGCTTATTCTTTCTCGCTTTGGGGTTTGCGATTATCGTCCTGGGCGCTGAGTACTTTGCCGTTGAGGGCATGGTTTCCATGGGCTTTTTGATCGCGATGTACTTCTTTCACACCACAGGTGAGCTATGCCTCTCTCCCGTAGGTCTTTCAATGATCACCAAACTCTCTCCCGCTAAAGCGGTAGGTTTTGTGATGGGCGCTTGGTTTTTATCCATTTCTCTGGCCAATAAATTGGCCGGGCTCATCGGAGAACTGACCGCTAAAAACGATACCGGAGAAGTAGCTCTTCCTACGGAAACACTTTCCGTTTACTCTGATACTTATTTGGTTTGGGGGGTACTCGTGGTTTTGGGAGCTGCGTTGATCTTATTGCTACTCGTACCCAAACTTCGCACTTGGATGCACGGAATTCATTAAGGCATTATCTTTGATGTTCAGTGCTCACAATTAAAAGCAATTTCAAATGAAAAAACTTTTCTTATTCTCTCTTTTCGCCGTTTTCTCCGCAACTCTATTTGCTCAAGACTCAGAGTTAAAGGCTCAACATGAAGGGTGGTTGATCGATATGAATGAAGCCTATGAGCTCCACAAGGAAACCGGAAAGCCAATATTGGCCAACTTTACCGGAAGTGATTGGTGCGGATGGTGTAAAAAATTGTCTGCCAAAGTCTTTACACAAGACGAATTCAAAAAATGGGCAGATGAAAATGTCATTTTGTTGGAATTGGACTTTCCAAGAAAAAAGCAACTACCCGAAAAGTATCGTCAGCAAAATGCCGGTCTACAGCAAGCATTTCAAGTTAGAGGATACCCAACTGTTTGGATTTTTGAAATGATTAATGATCCTGAGACGGGTGAGGTACAAATTAACCCCTTGGGCAAAACCGGTTATCAACCATCTGTGGCTGAATTCACAAATAGCGTTGAGCAGATTATGGATCAATCTGAGAAGTCCGGCTCTTAAGAATTTAAAACACGCCCATTTGAATCATGAATGAAAACTTCCGGACTTCACCAGCCGATCGAGGCTACCTAAGGCTGCTTCAAAGAATGCCAATCTCGTCTTTCATAGCTGAATCGCCTATAAAACGCAGTTTTTTGGCGAACCGAACAAAGGCAAG
>DATFKV010000196.1:0-4284 GCA_035268465.1 Cryomorphaceae bacterium
ACTTAGGCAACGAACAATCGCCGCTCAACCTCAGCGAAGCTCGTCTCGAAATGCACCATTACGTGACCTCGGGATACCGTTTCACGATAAGTGAAAAAATTGACCTCACTCCGAGTTTCATGATGAAAATCAGACCGCCCGCTCCCCTATCGGTTGACATAAACCTGATGGCAGAATGGGATCGCCGTTTCAGATTGGGAGTCTCCTACCGAAATCAAGATGCTGTCTCCCTCATTGTGGGAGCAAACCTTACCGACTTTATGAGATTGGCCTACGCTTATGATTATGTCACTTCCGAGATCAACGACCTCAGCAGCGGAAGCCACGAGGTCGTGCTTGGATTTCAGTTTAACCGAAAAAATAAGAAGTGATGCCAAAAGGAATTCTACTTTTCACCCTTGGGGTAACGCTACTTAGCCAAGCCTTTGCCCAAGAAGATACCATCAGTTTCAGCCCACCGCAAAAACTGCCCAATTCAGTTAACTCTTCCGCAGAGGAAGGACGACCCATATTGAGTAGCGATCTCAAAACCCTCTTTTTTGCGCGCACTTTCCATCCCGAAAATGAGGGTGGAGAATACTCGGGCCAAGATATTTGGTCTTCAACCCTCAACAGCGGCGAATATACCAATGCTGAATCGGTGAAGTCGCTCAATGACGAATGGAGTAATGCGGTGGTAGGAATAGCCGATGATGGTAAAAAACTCTATCTGCTCAACAAAATGACCACCGACGACGAATCGATTCCGGGATTGTCAACGAGCGAATACAATGAGGCCGAAAACACTTGGTCCGCACCTGCGGCTGTAGAGGTTCCCGGATTGGAAATACTCGGAACGTTTTACAGCGCATACGTCGCTCCGGATGAGTCGTTTATTCTTTGGACACTTCCCGATTCTGATATCGACAGCTTGGGGAACGACCTCTATGTAAGTGAAAAGTCAGGCAATTCCTGGGGGTCGCCGATGAGTCTCGGGGCTGCCATCAACAGCACGCTAAATGAAATCAGCCCCTTTTTCGATCCCGTGACCGAACTCCTGTTTTTCTCCACCAATGGCCGAGGAACCGATGACAATTACGATATCTACTACTCCAAGCGAGTGGCGGGAGACTGGTCGAATTGGACCTTGCCCCGAAAAGCGGATTTCAACTCAAGTGCCTTCGACGCCTACTTCTTTATGGCAAAAGACAGCACGGCTTACTTTTCGAGCAATCGGAATGATTCGTTGTCAAACCTTTACTTGACGGAGGTCAAAATTGAGTCATTGGTAGAAGACATTGAAGAAATCGTAGAAGAGGTGGCAGAAGAAGCGGACACCTTGGCGATCATCGACGAGCGAATTTTGCCAAAAAGAGATCCCGTGCTCATCATAGAAATTGACGGTGAGGAAACCAAAGACCGAACCTTGGAATCCTTGACCCGGGAGGAGATGCTGGATCCCAACACCGTGATTCGCTTTGTGTATTTCGAATACGACAAGTTCAACATCACGGCGAAGTATGTAGAGGTTTTGGATGATGTGGCCGAAATTCTGGATGATAACCAAGATCTTCTCGTCCGCATTCACGGTCATACCGATGCGGTAGCTTCTGAAGCCTACAATCAAGCGCTCAGTGAGAACAGAGCAGCATCGACAAAAGAATGGCTGATGATCAATGGCGTGGAACCGGACCGTATCAAAACAGCGGGCTACGGTGAGCGTGAGCCCTACGCTACAAATGCCACTGAAGAAGGGCGGTCTCTGAACAGAAGGGTAGAGCTGTACTTCGAGAAGCAGTAATTCATTTTCCTTACCCAATTGATTACTAAAAACCACCCCTTTCAAGGTGGTTTTTTATTTGTTTGATGTTTAACCGAATCGTACTTAATTCACGATTATTTTTTCCGCCAGACGCAGATTATTTTGGGTAATATTGAGTATGTAGGCACCCTGTCTCAGATCTGAAATATCAATGTCGTTCTTAAAGGCTCCTTGAAAATCTCCAAGGTTTTCAGTAAAAACCTCTCGGCCTTGGATATCGAAGATTTGGATTTGCGTCTGCCCGCGCTCGGGAAGGAAAAATTCCAATCTAAATTTCCCTTCAGTCGGATTTGGGAAAAAGCTCGGGCCTTCGATGGGCAACTCTGCCGCATCGGCGATGAAGCTGTCTGTATCCGATTCTTCTTCCCCACCAACCCGACTTACCACGGCGATGGTATATTCGGGGCCTTCAAAACTTATGTCTTCAGTGGGGTCATTGGATTTTACTACGCTGTGCACAATTACCTTGCGCTTGCCGTCAGCCCCTGCGCGCTCTGATTCTTCCGTTTCGAACTCTCGCAATACCTTAACCTGAACATCCTCTTCCCATTCGATTTCCTCTGATTCAAATTCTTCACGCTTTAGCAATTCTTCAACTTCCTTTAGAAGTTGCTCTACCTCAATTTTACTTTCATCACCGCCTTCCAAAAAGAAAACTTGGTCGGGTTCTTCGAAAATAACTTCCTCCACAATCTCATCATCACCCGATGTTTTCTTGCGTATCACGGTCTTTTGTTCCTCTCCGTCTTGGCGGATAACTACAACCTCTTTTACAAATCCATCTTTTTCTAATTCCTCACTCATCATCTCCCCGATTCTCATTTCTTCAATTTCGACCAACTCTTCAGAGAGCATTTCTTCGACCTCGATTCGAAGATCTTCCCCCATATCATCTGTCACGATTCCATCAGGAAAACCATGCATTTCGATTCGCACTGACTCAGCCTCACCATCACGCATAAACAGAAAAGAGTTTTCTCCTCGCTCAATGGTATATTTTCCATCAAAGGCATCAGTGTCGATGATTTCCGCATTCGTCGGGTCAAGATTATTATCGCGTAAAAATTGCTCTACCGAATAACCGGACGTGGCGTAAAAACTGGTGTCCATTACCGTAGCGTGGCCATCGGCGTAGTGGACTACGGTCACCTTTATTTTTTCATTGTCATTCTCTTTTTCGGGAACTGCCGCTACAGTCAGGGCTGCCGCCAAAATAGTTCCCATGAGGTAAATACTTCTTTTCATGATATTGAGATTTTTTGATTTTGAAACAAAGCTAGGTCGACAGGTCTCGCATGTGAGTTAACATGCAGTCAAATAAGGTTAAAGAAAGGTTAAAGTCCTTGTTTCAGGCAGGATGCCGTGATAGATTTGTGAAGCAATGCATCGAAAGACAATAACTATTCTTGCCGTTTTTATGGTGGTCTCGCTCTTGGGAATTCTGAGCTTGCAGGCCTTTTGGCTAAAGCAAACGATTGATCGGAGTAGAGCTGAGTTTAATATACGTGCCAACCGTGCCTTGAGGGCCTCAGCAGTAGAATTGGCTAAGCTCGACATTGAAGATCAGCTTGAAAACCAGATCGATGAAATTGTAGAATCGCTTACTTGGGTGGATGAATCAGATAGAGATAACATCATACATATCATTCACCGGAAAGAAAAGCGCTGGCGAATCGATGAAGACAGCAATGCCCTTATAAAGATCGAAGAAGAATGGCAAAACGGAGATAACGACACGAACACGAGAAATATGATCGTGATTGAATCGCTAAAAAATGAAGAACGAGAGAAAGTTGAGGTGATAAAAAGGCAAGGCATGGAAGTTATTGAACAAGCCATGCACAGCGCTATCATCCGAGAATTAAAAGAGGAGGTAAGCCTCACAGATCTATTGGGCAGTCATGATATAGCCGCAGTAATTCGCAACAAGCTCAGTAAGGAGGGCATTGATGGCAGGTTTGATTATGCCGTATTTGAAGATTCTGTCATCTCAAAATATTCTTCTACCGTTGATTTGCAAAGTACACCATACAAAACCCCCTTTCCGAAGGATGATTTAAACGCCTTTTTGTACTTAGGATTTTCTAGTCAGGACGCTTTTATCTTAAAAGATTCGGCGGAGGTCTTGATTCTAGTCACTTTGTTCTCATTGCTGATGGTAGGCACCACCCTCTACGCCATTCGCTTTATGCTTCAGCAAAAACGTTTGGCCGATATGAAGACCGACTTTATCAACAATATGACACACGAGTTCAAGACGCCTTTGGCTACTATAGGATTGGCAGCCGACAGTCTGCGACACCCGAAATTGCCTGGTAGAAAGGAAGAAATCGATCGGTACTCAAACATCATCTCAAAAGAAAGCAAGCGCCTCAATTCGCACGTAGAAAGTTTGCTCCAATTGGCAAAAATGGAGCGAGGTGAGCTGCGTTTGAAAAAAGACAAAGTCGATCTGACCGAATTGGTGCGGTCGGCAATTGAGG
>DATFKV010000197.1:0-2364 GCA_035268465.1 Cryomorphaceae bacterium
CGACTGGGCATCGGGTGAGGGTGGAGAATGGCAAAACTGGTGGGTAGACAATGGCGAGTTGTTTATGGTGTCCGGTGAGCCATTGTCTCTGGCAGAGCTGGAAACAGAGGAGATTTCGATTTATCCCAACCCAACCTCTGAATTTCTAAACCTGCCTTTCGAATTAACAAGTCGCGATCGTTTTCAAGTATTTAATGTCCAAGGTCAGGTAGCCAAGAGTGGGAACTTCAGCAAAGGCTCGAAAATGGGAGTAACAGATTTGCCGGAAGGCTTTTACCTTCTTCGCATTACCAAAGCAGACAGAATTCTAACTTCGCGTTTCGTAAAAACGAACTAAGCTTTGCTAAAAAAATCCCCCGATGCGCTGGTGATCATATCACTGGTCTTGATTCTCTTCACGATTCTAACTTGGATAATCCCCGCCGGAGAGTACGCCCGAGAGGTGGTAGATGGTCGCACGGTGGTCATGGCCGGCACCTACGAAACCGTAGAAGCCAGTCCCCAAGGTTTGGGTGATCTTTTGGTATCTCCGATTAAAGGGTTTGTCGGGGCAGGTCATATTATTGCCTTTGTGATCTTGGTCGGAGGGGCTTTCTCGATTCTTACGGCCACGGGAGCGCTCGATGCAGGACTCGGTTCTGTTTTGAAATACGCCGAGCGCAACCCTGCTTCCAAGCATTTTGTAGTACCCGTCTTGATGGTGATTTTCTCACTGGCGGGCTGTACTTTCGGAATGTCAGAAGAAAATCTCGTTTTTATTCTCATCACCATCCCGCTGGCCCGAAGCATGGGCTACGATAATCTGGTCGGGGTGGCCATTCCGTTTTTGGGATCGGCGGCGGGTTTTGCGGGAGCGGCAATCAATCCATTTACCGTGGGCATCGCACAAGGCATCGCCGAGTTACCCATTGGTAGCGGTGCGGGTTACCGCTGGGCTGTGTGGGCCGTATTTACAATTATTGCCATCGTTTTTGTGATGCTCTACATTCGAAAACTGGAGAAGCATCCCGAAAAGAAATTGAGGACCGACGATGATCAAAGCATCTACGAAACCAAGGAGCCTCCCGTCTTGGACCTTCCTCGAAAGTTGGTGTTGATTCTCTTCGTGTTCGCCATCGTTCTATTGATGTACGGTGCCAATCAGCTTGGATGGTACATCGATGAGATATCAGCACTTTTCATCGCTTTGGGATTACTGTCAGCAGTGGTGACTCGGATGGGAGTGACGAAGACCGTAAGCTCTTTTACCGATGGTGCAAAAGACATGTTGACCGCAGCGATCATCATCGGCGTTTCGCGGGCCGTTCTGGTCGTGGCCGAAGACGGAAAAATCATCGACACGGTGCTTTACGCCATGGCAAATGGGGTAGAAGAGTTACCTCAAACGGTGAGCGTTCAAATGATGTTTTTTGTTCAGGGAGCCTTAAATATTTTCATCCCGTCGGGTTCAGGTCAGGCGGCTATCACCATGCCTATCATGACGCCACTCGCCGATTTATTGGGAATCGCTCGTCAATCTGCCGTGCTTGCCTTTCAGTTTGGCGACGGCTTGCTCAACGTTATTATTCCTACCAGCGGGGTGACTATGGGAATACTCTCGATCGCCAAGATCCCTTACAACGTCTGGATAAAATGGGTTTGGAAACTCATCTTGGTACTAACCCTATTTTCAATGCTCTTTTTGGCACTTCCTCAGTATTGGGATGTTTGGCCTTAATCCGGGTGTTTCCACATAGTCCATAGTCTTCTGCCCATTCCTCTGACCTGGTGTTGCGAGTTCTTTGGCGAATTGTGTAAGTCCGTGTTCAACTCTTCAAACAGATTCTAATTAAGCGCGAGCTTGAAGTCATCGGCTTTGATGATTTTTCGGCATTGCTCTTTGAGCGCTAAAAAGTCTGCGGGAGGAACCTGATCTTGCAGGAGTTTGAACTTTCGGGTCACGATGACATCCTTTCCATCCATCTTAGCGCTGAGCTCATACTCAATGTAGTCTGAATTGAGGATTTGTTTTTCAGGAAGTTGTGTCGTTTTGCCTTCAGGCATTTTAATCCTGATTTCCTCTTCGTAATCTTCAAAAGAAAAAGCCGACCAGAGTTCTACGGCGCTCTTTCTATCGTCCGATGACATGAATCCCAGGCTCGTAATCATATCGGTAATGGGAACCGACATAATTTCCATACCGCTGATGGATGTAAGGGCTGCGGGAATCTTAAACTCGTAGTGATAGCGCACGGAATCGCTCAAGTCATCAATTCCCGTGATGAATTCGACATTCAAAAATTCGATCTCGGCGAAATCTGTGGCAACAGCCTCTCTCATTTCTTTCGTGCGGGCTTCTTCTCCCAAGTTTTCATAAGTATTTCT